>JACCVE010000280.1 GCA_013698285.1 Chloroflexia bacterium
GCGTTCTGCGGAACGGGGTCTACCTCGGCGAGCTGCCTGACGGCGACGGCGGCTGGCTGCCCTGCGCCCACGAGCCCGTCCTGGACGACGAGCTCTTCGACCGTGAGCAGCGGGCCCGGTCTGCCAACCGCAGGGCATCAGGCGCTCTCAGTGTCTCTCGCACCCGCCGGATTCACTCCCTGTCGGGGCTCGGAGTCTGTGGCCGGTGTGGGGGACGACTGCACATCCAGACCGACCGGCATGGTAAGGCCCGAGTTTATTGTTATCGGGGGCGCCAGGCGGACCGCTGCGGACAGCGCTCGGCTCACCTCGATGGCATCGAGGCGCAACTCGCAGCCTATCTGGAGACCTTTTCACTACCGGACGAGACAATTGCCGCGGTCGTCCGGATGCACGAGGTGGCTGGTGACCGCCGAGACGATGGGGAACGGCGGAGGCGTGAGATCGAAGGACGGCTGGATCGGATCAAGCAGCTCTACGGATGGGGGGACTTGACGCGCTCGGCCTACGTCTCCGAGCGCGATCATCTCGAGATTGAACTCGCCACGTTGGCGGGCTCTACCGATCGGGCCGCGGTGCTGGTCCAAGCGGCGGCATTCCTGCGCGATCTGCCCGCGGCATGGTCAGCGGCGGATCCCGGGCAGCGCAACGCCCTGGCACGCCTCATATTCGAGTCCGTGGAAATCGTCGACGACCGGGTCGCGGCAGTGGTGCCTCGGGCCGACTTCGCGCCGTTCTTCGTCGCTGGAACGCCAGTCGATGGATCTTCGGGAGAAAAGGCCGACGGCGCCGATGACTCGACGCCGTCAAACCAGGTTTTGACCGGGCGGAAGCGACGGGATTCGAACCCGCGATCTCAGCCTTGACAGGGCTGCATGTTAGGCCGCTACACCACGCCTCCAGCAGGGACGGATACTAGCACGCGCCGAAATCGGGTGTCAAGCCGAACGACACCGGCCCGACGGCGAGCGCGCTGAGAGGCGTTCTCCCCCATTAGCGGCGAACGAATGCACCCGCTCCCCCCGATCCGAGCCGCGGCGATGATACGGCCCGACCGCCATGCCGAGCCCTCAGGCCGTCTCGTGCACCTCGTCGATCAGTTGGTGGAGGACATCGTCGGCGGAGACGCCGTTGGCCTCGGCGTCGAAGTTGAGGATGATCCGGTGGCGCAGGGCGGGGCCCACCACGGCTCGGACATCCTCGTAGCTGACGTTGAGGCGTCCCTCCAGCAGGGCCCGGATCTTGGCCGCCAGGACGATCGACTGGGCCCCCCTGGGGCTGGCGCCATAGCGGACATAGCGTCGCACGGCGACACCGGCGGTCTCGTGCTCCGGATGGGTCGCCATCACGATCCGCACGACGTGGTCGGCGACGGGCGCGGCGATCGGCACCTGGCGGGCCAGGGCGCCCATCCTCGACACCGTCGCACCGTCGGCCGCCTTGCTGGCCCCCTCGCGCGGTTCGCCCGTGGTGCGGCGGACGATCTCGGTCAGCTCGTGGGCCGAGGGGAAGCGGACGATCAGTTTGAAGAAAAACCGGTCGAGTTGCGCTTCCGGCAAGGGGTAGGTCCCCTCCATCTCGATCGGGTTTTGCGTCGCAAGGACGAAGAACGGGTCGGCGAGGGGACGAACCACGTTCGCCACGGTGCAGGTCTTCTCCTGCATAGCCTCCAGGAGTGCCGACTGCGTCTTCGGCGTGGCGCGGTTGATCTCGTCGGCCAGGACGAGGTTGGAGAAGACCGGGCCCGGCTGGAATGCGAACTGGCGCCGCCCCTCCGCGTCCTCGACCAGGATGTTGGTTCCCGTGATGTCGGCCGGCATCAGGTCGGGGGTAAACTGGATCCGGCTGAACTGGAGGTCCAGCGTGTCCCCCAGTGTCCGGACCAGCATCGTCTTGCCCAGACCTGGCACACCCTCCAGCAGGACATGTCCCCCGGCGATCACGCACGTCAACACGTCGCGGATCAGGTCGCCCTGGCCGACCATCACCCGCGCCACCTCATCCTCGATCCTCACGGCAACCTCGCGGAAGTCCGCGACCGTCATCGGGTCGGTAGTCCCCACCCGCTGGACGTCATGGCGCACCCCGTCACCGACGATCGTCTCGATGACCATCACCTATCCCTCCACGCGCCAGACCATCCACGACCGCGTCATACCGGCGCGGACCCGCCGACCCTGCCTGATCGATCCCCGGGACGGCACACCCGGCACCCAGATCGCCAACTGGCCCCCGGGACCGGGCCCGACCGTCTCAGCGATCCGGCCACCCGGCCTCACAGGAAGAGGGCGACCAGGACGGCGATCATCATGCACAGGATGCTCCCGAGCGCCACCCCGGCGATCACGATGATGCTCCACCGGTCCCTGGGACGAACCACGGCCAGCGCCTCGTCCGGTTCCATGTCGCCCGGCGGATCGGGTCGCTCCCCCGCGGCCGGGTCGTGGGCTCCGAGATGACCCCTCTCTTCGCCAGAGACATCCTCACTGGCCGGAGAGCCGGGCGTGGACTGCTCGGTGCTGGCCGGTACCGGAGGCCGGGCGTCCGCCGTGCCGGGCGATCGACGGTCGTCTCGCTCATCGCCGTCGCTCGTCATAAACACGTTCGATCGTCTCCGCCAATGCCTCGGCCGCCCGATCCCAACGATACCATCCCGCGCGGGCCCGCCGCGCCGTCTCCGCGCCCGGTGCCCGCTGCCCCGCGCCGAGCGCGATGCGGATCCCGTTCGCGATCGATTCCGGATCACCCGGGTCTGTGA
>JACCVE010000288.1 GCA_013698285.1 Chloroflexia bacterium
CCCGCTCGCGCCGCGTAGGCCGCCATCGCGGCGGCCGCGTTCCCGGCCGAGGGTAGGGCAACGGCCGCCGCGCCCAGTTCCTTGGCCCTGGAGACACCCATCCCCAGTCCCCGCGCCTTGAAGCTGCCGGTGGGGTTGAGCCCTTCTTCCTTGACCAGCAGGCGCCGGAATCCGAACGCTGCCGCGAGACGCGGCATCGCCAGGAGCGGCGTCCCGCCTTCGCCCAGCGTCAGCGCGTTGGCCGGGTCCCGCACGGGCAGGATTTCGTGGTACCGCCACAGGTCCCAGGGCCGGGTTGCCAGGGTCGCGTCGGTCATCGCCGCCGCCGCGGCGTCCAGGTCGTAGCGGGCAAAGAGCACCTTGCCGCAGGCGGGACAAGTCGTCATGATCCGATCAGCGGGATAGTGCGCGCCGCACATTGAGCATTCCAGGTCCGTCAGATAGCTGAAACGGGTCACCGGCCCTCTCCCTCATCACGCCCATTGGCCCGGACATCGACGACGACCGCCAGCGTCGCATTGTTGCCGTATCCCTGACGGTTCCATCGGGGCCGGTCCGGCTGGGTCTCGCCGGTCACGGTGGTCGCCCGGGCTCGCAACACGTGGCGCCCCTCCCCGCCCGGTGTCCAATCGCATGACCAGGGTCGCCAGGCCCAATCGCCGACCGGTTCACCCAGTTCGGCGTTCCGCCAAGCGTCGCCCCCGTCCGTACTTAGCTCGACGGCCGTCACGGCGGTCCCGCCGCTCCAGGCCCAGCCCCGCACCGTCCGCGGGCCGAGACCGATCACCGCGCCGGGGGCGGGATCGACCACCAGGGCGCGAACCCGCGCCGACGACACCGGTTCTGGCAGCCCATCGTCCCACTCGTAGACATAGGACCGGACCTGGTACGGGCCATCGAACGGGCCATCCCGCACCTCGATCCGGTCCAGCCACTTCACCGAAGCCATCCCATACCATCCAGGGACGACCAGCCGGAGCGGCGCCCCGTGATCCGGCGTCAGCGGGTCCCCGTTCATCATCGTCGCGATCAGGATCAGCGCGGTCGGGTCCAGCGCCCGGCCGATGGCTAGCGATCGGCCGAAGTGGACCGTCTCGCCTCCCTTATACGGACCATTGTCGGCGCCGAGGAACGCGACCTCGACCGCCCGCGAGTCTGGACCGGCCAGCGCCAGGACCGATGCCAGCGGCACCCCGGTCCAGCTCGCGGTGCCGACGGCGGTCCCCGCCCAGGGCTCTCCGACAGGCAGGGGCTGCATGCCCACCCGTCCGTTGCCAGCGCACTCCAACGTCACCGGGACCGTGACGGCCGGCATCGCCGCGATGTCTGCCAGACTCAGCCGGAGTGGATTGGCGACGGACCCGCCGACCGTGAGCATGCCGCCGTGGGATGGCAGCGGGAAGTTGCACCGTACGTAGTGCGACGCGACCGGAGTGATCGGTTTGGCCAGGGCCCGATACGGCGTCTCGGCATTGAACGGGCTGGCCCGTACCAGGATCAGATCATCCGCCCGGTCGATCATGATTCGTCTCCCGGCTCACGCCATGGGCACCCGGCCCGTGGCGTCGGTGATGAGTGGCGATCCGCCGGGCGCAGCCCGGACCACGACGACATGTCCGGTCCCGCCGACCGCCGACACCATACCGCACCGGTCTCGATCCGTCACCGCGGCCGATCGGTTCGAGGTGGGAGGAAAAAGGAAGATGGGCGGGGTTGCGACCCCCGCCCATCTCCTCCGTCAGCTGATCTCTCGGCGTCGCCGCGGCGGGTCAGGCGTCGTCGCCAGACTCCGGATCGGCGTCGCTGGCGGCGAGCTCGGCATCGTCCGGACCCGTCTCCTCTTCGACGGTCAAGTCGCCGTCGATGTCCTCGACGCCGACCAGCGAGAACATGCCGTCCTCGTCGGCGGCCTCGGCCGGTGCCGCGCCGGTGCCGGCCGGCACGAAGCCCTGCGCCATCAGCTCCTGGAGGTCCTCGGCGCTCGCGGCCTCGATGGCCTCACGCTCCCCATCGCTCATCGCCGCGATGGTGACCTCGTCGAGCATCGTCAGGGTTTCGACCGGCTGGGCGCCGAATCCGGACCCGGCCGGGATCAGCTTGCCGATGATGACGTTCTCTTTCAGGCCCCGCAGGTGGTCGACCTTGCCGTTGATGGCGGCCTCGGTCAGGACCCGGGTCGTCTCCTGGAAGGAGGCCGCCGAGAGGAACGAATCCGTCTCCAGGCTGGCCTTGGTGATCCCCAGCAGGACCGGCATCGCCGTCGCTGGCTCGCCGCCCTGGGTCAGGATCGCCTCGTTGACCTGGTTCAGCTCGAAGCGGTCAATCCGCTCCTCCTGCAGGTAATCGGAGTCACCCGGGTGCAGGATACTGACCTTCCGCAGCATCTGACGGCACATCACCTCGATGTGCTTGTCGTTGGTGTTGACGCCCTGCGACCGGTAGACCTTCTGCACCTCATCGATGACGTAGCGCTGGACCTCCTCCCGGCCGAGGGTGATCAGGATCTGCTGGGGATCCTTCGCACCGTCGGTGAGCTGCTGGCCCGGCGTGACCGTCGCGCCGTCCTCGACCAGGATCTGGTAGGCGACCGGGACGGGGTGCTCCTCCCGGTCCTCCCGCTCGTTGCGGACGTAGGCGGTCCGGCCATCCAGGAGGAAGTGGCCATCGATCTCGGAGTAGATCGGCGACTCGTCGGCCCGGTGGGCGATCACCGTCTTGTCCTTGACCACGATGGCGCCCGGAGCCAGGGCCGGCTCGGCGCCCGGCTCCAGCGGGTAAGCCCGCGACTCCCGCTCCTGGCTGGTGATCACCAGTTGGCGGCCGTTGTCGGTCTGCTCGATGGAGATGACGCCCTCCTTCTCGGCGAGGAGCGCGGCGCCCTTCGGGATCCGGGCCTCGAAGAGCTCCTCGACCCGCGGCAGGCCAGTGGTGATGTCGGCCCGCGCCACACCGCCGGTGTGGAACGTTCGCATCGTGAGCTGGGTGCCCGGCTCGCCGATCGACTGGGCGGCGATGATCCCGACCGCTTCACCCAGCTTGACCAGCTCACCGCTGGCCAGGTCTCGCCCGTAGCACTTCTGGCAGACCCCGTGGGTGGCCTCACACGCCATCACCGACCGGAGGTGGACCTTCTCCACCCCGGCCTCGACGATCTCGCTGACGAGGTCGCGCCGGACGCCGTCATCCAGCGTCATCCGGTCGGTGATCTCCACGTCGGTGCCGGCGATGATCTCGCCGGTCTCCGGGTGGATAACCTCCCCGGCCGTGATCCGGCCCGCGATCCGGGCCCGGAACTCGTCGTCGGTCAGCTTCCGGCCGCTGCTGTCACGGTTCTCCGACCAGATCCCCTGCTCGGTGCCGCAGTCCTCGATCGTGATCATCACGTCCTGGGCCACGTCGCAGAGGCGCCGGGTCAGGTAGCCCGAGTCCGCCGTCCGCAGGGCGGTGTCGGCTAACCCCTTCCGGGCACCGTGGGTGGAGAGGAAGTATTCGAGGACCGTCAGCCCCTCCCGGAAGTTGGAGCGGATCGGGATGTCGATGATCCGCCCTTCCGGGTCGAGCACCAGGCCCCGCATCCCCGCCATCTGGCTGATCTGGTTCATGTTCCCCTTCGCGCCGGAGTCCGCCATCATGAAGACGGCGTTCTGCGCTCCGAGGCTGCTCTCGACGTCATCGGAGATGTCGTCGCGGGCACTGTTCCAAATCACTTCCAGCTCGCGGAGCCGCTCCTCCTCAGTCACCAGGCCGCGCTGGAATTGCTTCTCCAGCCGCTCCGCCTCCGCGTCGGCCGTCGCGAGCCGCGCGGGCTTCTTGGCCGACATCGTCACATCGGAGACGGCGAACGTCATCCCACCCTTGGTGGAGTACTCGAAGCCGACCTTCTTGATCTCGTTGACCACGTTCGCGGTCCGGACCGGATCGCGGAACAGCCGGTAGGCATCGGCGACGACGCCGCGCAACTGCTTGCGGCCCAGGGTCTGGTTGTAGTAGGTCCCCATCTCTCGGGGCAGGGCCAGGTTGAAGATGGCCCGGCCGACCGTGGTCTCGATCCGGTCCTTCTTGCCATCCTGGGTGTAGCGGTCGGTGAAGACCGTGATCGCCGCCTGGAGGTCGATCGCCCCGCAGTCGTAGGCCGTCTGGACCTCCTCCAGGGAGGAAAACAGCTTGCCCCAGCCACGCGGCACGGTCCCCTCGACCACGTCGGCCTCGTGGTCCCGCTCGCTGGTCATGTAGTAGCAGCCGAGGACGATGTCCTGGGTCGGGGAGACGATCGGGTCACCATTGCTCGGCGAGAGCAGGTTGTTGATCGAGAGCATCCGCGTCCGGGCCTCGTCCTGGGCGGCCCGGGACAGGGGGACGTGGACGGCCATCTGGTCGCCGTCGAAGTCGGCGTTGAAGGCCGAGCAGACGAGGGGGTGAATCTGGATCGCCGAGCCCTCGATCAGGCGGACCCGGAAGGCCTGGATGCCCAAGCGGTGCAGGGTCGGCGCCCGGTTCAACAGGACCACGTAGTTCTCGATCACCTCTTCGAGGACTTCCCAGACTTGGGAGCTGACGCGCTCCACCAGTCGCTTGGCCGACTTGATGTTGGGGGCGTGTCCCTTCTCCACCAGGCGGCGCATCACGAACGGCTTGAATAGCTCCAGCGCCATCCGCTTCGGCACGCCGCA
>JACCVE010000344.1 GCA_013698285.1 Chloroflexia bacterium
GTCTTCCTCCAGCCTCTCCTCCATGCGCATCCGTTCGCCGGAGACCATGGTGGCGGCGACGACGAGCCGGGCTTCGCGGTCATCGACCTGGATCGCGACCTCGACCGAATCGGCCGGACCGTCGGCGAGGATCGCCGAGAGTCCCGTTTGGATGAAGCGGAACAGGGCGACCTGCATCGCGGTCGTCAGGTGGAGGTCGTACTCCGGTCCTTCGACCGTTCCCTCGTCGATGTCCTTGCGCCGCTGCAGCTCGGCGACGTACCGACGCACGGTCGGCACCAGACCAAGTTCGTCCAGGATCATCGGCCGCAGGTCGAAGATCAGCCGGCGGGCGTCCTGTAATGACTGGTTGATCTGCAGACGGAGTCCCTGGAGCTCGGAGCGGGCTTCGGCCGGGTCCCGGTCGAACAGGCGCTCGCAGATCTCGGCCCGCAGCATGAGGTTGGTCATGGTTTGGGTCGGACCGTCGTGGATCTGGCGCGAGACGCGGAGGCGCTCGTCCTCCTGGGCCTCGATGATGATCAGGCCACTGGTCTGGGCGAGGAGTTCTGTCCCGCGGTTGTTGCCGAGCTGGCCGGTGTATCGCCCGTTCGGGACCATATCGGACCCTTCGACCGGCTGCACCGCCAGGAGGTCGAGGAGGATTCGGAGCTTCTCCTGGTATTCCTTGATGTGCTGGTGCCGGCTCTGGAGCTGCTCGGCCTGGGAACGCATCATGAACAGCCGGAGCTGGACCTCGTGGGAGGCGGTGTAGAGATCACGGATGTCCTGCCGCCCGTAGTTGTCGAGGTGCATCTCCATATCACGGACGCGATTGGAGAGCTGCATCTCTTTGGTCGACAGCTTCTCGACCTCTTGGTTCGTCTTCTGGAGGAGCAGGTTGATCTCTTGGAGCGCCTGCTGGGATTGTTCCAACTCGCCGCTGCACTCCGCCTCCAGGGCCAGGATCCGCTCGGAGAACTCTTTTGTCTGCGGTGGAGGCAAGACCATCGGAAAACACCCTTCACACTGAAGGCGGGCCGGGGTCCAGCATGACACGCCCGGCGAGAGACCTTCCCGGCTAGACGGTCCCGTCTTCCCAAGCCTATGATCGCGGCTCACGCCAGGCAACGGGACAAACGTCCTGATACGGAGCCGGTCGATCGTTGTCTGGGGTCAGCAATGCGTGGGTGCGGGCAGGTTGACAGGCGTCTCCGGCGACGCCTACCATGCACGTGTCGGTGTCGATTGGCGGGTGGTGAAATGGTATCACAAGGGTCTTTGGAACCTTTGTTTCAGGTTCGAATCCTGGCCCGCCAGCCCCTCACCACCGTGGTCACGCGGGCCCGTCGTGCCTCGAATCGTGTCTCGCCCGAGGGGTCGTGAACGCTCCGGACAACCCCCCAGCGTCCCCGGTCGGTCCCCATCACCTCACCCTCGTCATCCTCGCGGCCGGGCACGGGACGCGGATGCGTTCCCGCACGCCGAAGATGCTGCACCCGGCGGCTGGTGTCCCGATGCTCCGACGCGTGGTCGCGGCCGGTCTCTCGGCCGATCCCGACCACGTCATCCTGGTCGTCAGTCCCGCTCTGGCCGCTCACCCCGCATTCGGCTCGGTCCTGCCGCCGGATACCGCCGGTCGAGTCCGAATCGTCACCCAATCAGAGCCACTCGGTACCGGTCATGCCGTGGCGCTGGCCCTCCACGGGTCGCCGCGCGAGGCGCTGGCGGGCGGTGCGATGACCCTCGTCCTCCTCGGGGACCACCCCCTCTTGACCCCGGGCATCGTCGCCGGCGTGGTGACGTCCGCCCGGGCGTCCGGTGGTCCCGTCACCTTGCTCACGTGTGACGTCGCCGACGCGGCGGGGTACGGCCGGATCAACCGGGACCGGGACGGGCACGTCCTGGCGATCGTTGAACGCGCCGATGACGACCCCGCCGCCCGCGCCGGCCGGGTCGAGATCAACAGCGGGATGATGGTCTTGGCCACCGGTTGGGCGCGCGATGCCCTCGCGGCGACCGCTCCGAGCCCGGTCACCGGGGAGATCTACCTGACCGACCTGGTTGGCCGGGCGGTCGCCGGCGCCAGGCCCGGGTCGCCCTGGCCCGTCTCGGCGGTCGTCGCCCCATCCGACGTGGCGATGGGGGTCAATGACCGCCAGCAACTGCGCGACGTCGAGCGTGTCCTCCACGAGCGGGCGCGGACCCGACACATGCTGGCGGGAGTCACTCTGGTCGGAGCGGAGACGATCTTCATCGACGACGACGTCGAGATCGGCCAGGATACGGCCATCCTTCCCCATTCCGTCATCGGGGCGGGGACCCGCATCGGGGAGGAGTGCGTGGTCGGCCCGCACGCCGTCATCCGGCAGAGCCTGATCGGGGACCGATGCGAGGTGCGAAGCTCGACGTTGGACTCGGTGGCGCTCGGGGACGGTGTCGATGTCGGGCCCTACGCCCACCTGCGCCCGGGTACCGTGGTCGGCGAAGGGGCGCACGTCGGCACCCACGCCGAGGTCAAGAACGCCACCGTCGAGGCCGGGGCCAGCGTCGGGCACTTCAGCTACGTCGGTGACGCCCGCGTCGGGGCCCGCACCAACATCGGGGCCGGTGTGGTCACCGCCAACTACGACGGGGTGCGGAAGCACCGGACCGACATCGGGGCCGACGCCTTCATCGGCAGCGACACCATCCTCCGGGCCCCGGTCCGGATCGGGGACCGGGCCCGGACGGGGGCCGGGTCGGTCGTCACCAAGGACGTCCCCGCTGATGCCCTGGCCGTCGGGGTCCCGGCCCGGGTGATCCGGCGGAACATCCCCCGGGCGGGAGGCGGCGGACCGTTGCCCGAAGCGGGCACTGACCAGGCGACCCCGGACCAGCCCGGCGACCAGTCGATCAGGGGAGGCGATGCGTAGATGGACGGCCGGCTGCAGATCTTCGCGGGGACTTCGCACCCCGCCCTCGCCAAGGACATCACGCGGGAACTGGAGGTCCAGCTCGGCCGGGCCCTGGTCGGCACCTACCGCAACGGCGAAACGCGGGTGCGCCTGGACGAGAACGTGCGCGGCTCCGACTGCTTCGTGATCCAGACGATCTGCATGCCCTATGACCATCACTTGATGGAGTTGCTGCTGATGATCGATGCCCTGCGGCGGGCATCTGCCGCCCGGATCACCGCCGTGATCCCCTACTACGGGTATTCGAAGCAGGAGAAGAAGACGGCGGGCCGGGAGCCAATCTCGGCCAAGCTCGTCGCCAACCTGATCACGGTCGCCGGTGCCCACCGCATCCTCTCGATCGACCTCCACGCCCCGGCGATCGAAGGATTCTTCGATATCCCCGTCGATCACCTGCGGGCGACGCCCCTCTTCGCCCGCCACTTCCGCGACATCGTGGCCGGGGGGGGCGTGGTCGTCAGCCCGGACGCGGGGGGCGTGGCCCGGGCGGAGGATTTCCGGGGCCGGGCGGGAGGCACCCTGGCGATCATCTCGAAGCGACACCCGGAGCCGGATCAGACCGCGACGCTGGAGATGGTCGGGGACGTCTCGGGCAAGGCGGTGATCGTCGTCGACGACATGATCTCGACCGGCGAGACGGTGGTCCAGGCAGCCAGGCTGCTGCGCGACCGGGGCGCCGCCTCGATCCACGTCGCCGCCACGCACGGCATCTTCGCCGGGGACGCGATGCGCCTCCTCGACGCTTCCCCGATCACCGACATCGTCGTCTCCGACACCTTGCCGTTGGCCGAGGACGTCGATCGTCAGCGGGTCACGACCATCACGGTCGCCCCGCTGCTCGCCGAGGCGATCATGCGCATCCACAAGGACTTGAGCATCAGTGCGCTCTTCACCTGATACCGCGTCGGCTGTCCCGCCCCGCTCCTCGCTCCTCCCTCGCGGTACCGCACCGGGCACGGCGCGCGCGAGCCGCGCCGGCGTGGGTACGTCCGAGATGCGGGAGAACACGCTGACTGTGGCGGTCCGGGGGCGAACGGGATGAGTGGCGAGAGCTGGGGAGACCTCTTCGTGGTCGTGATAGCGATCGGGGTAATGACCCTGGCCGCCGCCGTGGAGACATTCAGCGCGGTCATCAACAAGAACAAGAATCGGCAGCGCCAGTCGTCCGAGGTGTCCGAGGGTCGCCGCCGATCGGTCCAGTTGCAGATCGATCCGCCCAGGCTCCTGTCAGGTGCGCTGCTCACGATCGAGATCGCCGCCGTTAGCGTCGCCGCCAGCCTGCTCACCTCGGTCTTGGCCCGCGAATCCGGCCGCGGTGGCCTGCCCGTCGCCGTGGTGACCGTGACGGTGCTCTTCCTCGTCCTGGGTCAGGGGTTGCCCCGGGCGATCGGGCGCAGGCGACCCGAGCGGGCCGTCGCGGCGCTGATCGCGCTGGGCACCGCATTGAGCGTGGTGACGGGGCCGATCGGCCACGCGATCGACCGGGTCAGCCGCGGCTTCGCCTGGTCGATGCGGGGCGAGCCCGACGAATCGATCCCGATCGGGACGGAGGACGAACTGCGGGCGGTCAACCTGCGAGACAACGACGACGAGGTCATCGAGTCCGAAGAACAGGAGATGATTGACGGGGTCATGCACCTGGAGGAGATCCGGGTCCGCGACATCATGGTGCCGCGGGTCGACATCACCGCCGTGCCCCGTTCGATCGCGCCCCGGGCCCTGATCGAGACGATCACCGCGAACGGGCATTCCCGGATCCCGGTCTTCGCCGGGTCGATCGACAACATCGTCGGTATCCTCTACGCCAAAGATCTGCTCCCCTTCGTGATGAGCAACAACGAGGTCTTGCCGCTGATCAGCCTGCTACGGGAGCCCTACGTGGTGCCGGAGTCGAAGCGGATTGACGACCTGCTGACCGAGCTCCGGCAGGCCAAGATCCACATCGCGATCGTTGCCGACGAGTACGGCGGCACCGCCGGGCTGGTGACGATCGAGGATATCCTGGAGGAGATCGTCGGGGAGATCCAGGACGAGTACGACACCGAGGCGCCCCTGTTCGAACTTGTCGGCCCAGATGAACTGATCGCCGACGGTCGCCTGGCACTCGAAGACGTCGAGGACACCCTCCGCGTCACCTTCGAGAAGGAGGATTACGGCACCCTGGGCGGCTTCGTCCAGCGGCACCTGAGCCGGGTCCCGGAGGAGGGCGACGCCTTCGAGGCGGCCGGGCTCCGGGTCGAGATCCTCGAGGTCGAGCGGCACCGGGTCCGGAAGTGCCGCGTCTCCAAGGTCTCGCTGATGAGCGAGGGTGTGTCGGGCGAACCGGAGGCCGAGGTCGCCGCCCAGACCGAAACGCCGTCCCCGCGGACCGGGTGATCCCGCCGGTGGCGATCGGTGACCACGTGGTCCACCTGGGTGAGGTCCCGACCACGATGGACGTGGCGCTGGCGCTGGGCCGGGACGGGGCGCCATCGGGGACCGTGGTCGTGGCGGTCCACCAGACGAGTGGGCGCGGGCGCTTGGACCGGCGATGGGACGCGCCGCCGGGGAGTTCCCTGCTGGCGTCGGTCCTGCTTCGGACCCGTCTCTCGCCGGCAAAACTGACGTCGTTCTCATTGGTGCTCGGGATGGAGATCGCCCCCGTGCTGGACGGGTGGCTGCCGGACCCGTGCCGGCTCAAGTGGCCGAACGACCTGCTGGCGGGGGACCGCAAGCTGGGCGGCATCCTCGTCCGGTCGCACCCCGACCGGCAGCCTGTTGGTGACGACTCGCCGGTCACGCTGGTCATTGCCGGGATCGGCATCAACGTCGCGGCCGGGCGCGATGATCTCCCGGCCGGTGCCACTAGCCTCCGAGAGGAGGGCGATGGGAGCGTCACCGTCGCCGATGTCGCCGCCCGCCTGTGGCCCGCCCTCGACCTGGCCTGGCGGCGCTTCGAGGGAAACGGTGGGAACGTCGACCTGGGCGGATGGCGAGACCGGGCGGCCTATGTCGATGAGGAGGTGGAGATCCGTCTCCCCGGCGGAGTCCGGCGCGGGATCCTGCGCGGCGTGGACCCGACCGGAGCCCTTTGCCTCGAGGACGAGTCTGGAATGACGCACCTGTACCTGACGGGCGATGTCTCCCGGGGCCCCATCCCCGTCCCGTCCGGAGCGACCCGGACGACCAGGGACGGGCCGAGGACGCGACGCGAGGAGCGCCGGGCCGGCACCGGGTGAGCATGGGGCCGTGGTGCCCGGAAATTTGCCCGGTCCCGGACGGCGGACCTATACTGGCCCCCGCGATCGACGGCCAAACGCGGGCCACTCCGGGGCGGTCCGGCCGGGCCCAGGGGCGATGCCACGCCCGGGCCCATCACGTCCTGGCGAATTGGGGGAAGCGATGAACTTCGAGCTCACCGACGAGCAACGTTCCGTCCGTGACATGGTCCGCGAGTTCGTCCGCCGCGATGTCGCCCCCCACATCCAGGAGTGGGATGCGAAGGGCGAGTTTCACCCGGAAGTCCTGCGGAAGATGGGCGAGTTGGGCCTGCTCGGTCTGCCGATCCCCGAGGAGTACGGCGGCTCCGGCCTTGACTACGTCAGCTTGGCCCTGGCCTGCGACGAACTCGAGTACGGCGACACGTTCCTCCGGGTGGTGATGAGCGTCCACGTCGGCCTGAACAGCCTGGCCCTGCTGCAATGGGGGACAGAAGCGCAGAAGCAACGCTGGCTGACGCCCCAGGCGACGGGCGAGAAGATCGCTACCTTCGGCCTGACGGAGCCCAATGCCGGGTCCGACGCCGGGTCGATCGAGACCACCGCGACCCGGGACGGTGACGACTACGTCATCAACGGCGCCAAGATGTGGATTTCCCTGGCCGACGTGGCCGACCACTTCCTGATCTTCGCGAGTCTGGACCGGAGCCAGAAGCACAAGGCCCTGACCGCCTTCGTGGTCGAGCGGGGCACGCCGGGCCTGACGACGGCCTCGATCAAGGGCAAGCTCGGTGTCCGGGCCGGCAACACCGGGGAGCTCGCCTTCGACCGGATGCGGGTCCCGGCCGAGAACCGCATCGGCGAAGAGGGCGAGGGGTTCAAGGTCGCGATGAGCTGCATCGACCAGGGACGGTTCACCGTCGCCGCCGGGGCAATCGGTCTGACCCGGGCCTGCCTCGACGCCAGCGTGAAGTACGCCAACCAGCGGGAGACGTTCGGCGTCCCGATCGGCAAGCACCAGCTCGTCCAGCAGATGATCGCCAAGATGGTCGCCGGGGGTGAGGCCGCTCGCTTGCTGACCATGCAGGCGGCCGAGTTGAAGAACCGGGGGATCCGCAACACCCGAGAGACCTCGCTGGCCAAGTGGTACGCCTGCGATGTGGCCCTCCGGTCGGCTGACGACGCGATCCAGGTCCACGGTTCCTACGGTTTCTCGAACGAGTACCCGGTCGAGCGGTTCTGGAGGAACTCGCGGGGGGCCGTGATCTACGAGGGCACTCGCGAAGTCCACACCCTTCTCCAAGCCGACTACGCGCTCGGCTATCGCGAGGACAAGCCGCTCCGCTGCCCGCAGCCGCCGGCGGTCGGCTTCGAGGTCCGCGAAAAGGAACTCGTCGGCGTCTGACGCCGGGTCGCGCGCGGGAACGGACGACGGCCAGGGTGTCATCACGCCCTGGCCGTTCGCGTGGGGAATGCGCCGGGGTACACTTCCGAGCATTCGGGAGATGCGGCGAGCGGTGCCGCGCCGGGTCTCCCAGATGATGATTGGCGACACATCACCCACGCGACGCGGCCGGGGGCCGGGAGATCCGATGAGCCGAGAGACCGTCATCATCGCCGGGGCACGGACGCCGATCGGCAAGTTGGGGGGGGCACTCGGCTCGCTCCGGGCCGTGGACCTCGGTGCCGTCGCGATCCGGTGTGCCATCGAGCGGTCGGGGATCACGACGGCGGACATCCAGCACGTCGTCCTGGGTCAGGTGCTCCAGGGCGGTGCCGGCCAGAACCCTGCCCGTCAGGCGGCATTCGGTGCCGGGCTCGATCGGGTCGTCACCGCCGAGACCGTCAACCGGGTCTGTGGCTCGGGCATGCTGGCGGTGACGGTGGCTGACCTGCTGATCGGCGCCGGGCACCACGACGTGGTCGTCGCCGGTGGCATGGAGAGCATGAGCAACGCGCCGTACCTCCTCCGGCAGGCCCGGTTCGGATACAGGATGGGCGACGCCGCGCTCGAAGACAGCATGATTGGCGACGGGCTGATGTGCGCTTCGACCGGCACCCACATGGGGTTGCACGGGGGTGCGGTGGCGTCCGAGGAGGGCGTCGGACGCGAAGAGCAAGACGCCTTCGCCCTCCGCTCGCACCAGCGCTACTTCGCGGCTCTGGAGCGGGGTGTGCCGACCGAGGAGATCGTCCCGGTCCGGATCGCCGGCCGCAAGGGTGATACCGTGGTCGAGACCGATGAGGCGCCCCGGGCCGACACCAGCACCGAGGCGCTGGCCCGACTGAAGCCGGTCTTCGACCCCGAGGGGACCGTGACGGCGGGCAACGCGCCGGGCGTCAACGACGGTGCGGCGGCGATGGTGCTGGCCGAGCGAGGGTGGGCCGAGGCGCGGGGCATCATGCCACTCGCGACGGTCATCGGCCACGGCACCGCGGCCTGGGACGCGCCATACCTTGCTTACACCCCAGAGATGGCGGCGCGCATTGCCCTGAAGCGGGCGAGTCTCGACGTGTCCGATGTCGATCTGTGGGAGATCAACGAGGCGTTCGCCAGCGTGCCGATCATCGCGGCCCGCCGGCTCGGGATCGACCTAAACCGGGTCAACGTCAACGGCGGCGCGATCGCTCTCGGTCACCCGATCGGCGCCAGCGGGGCCCGGATCACGCTCTCTCTCGCGCTGGAACTACGACGGCGAGGGGGCGGCATCGGCGTCGCCGCGATCTGTTCCGGCGGAGGCCAGGGCGACGCGGTCGTGTTGCGCGTCGATGGCTGATGCCAGAACATCCTCCGGTGTCCCCGTGCTCGACCTGGCTGCCGCGTTCCCCGGCGCGATCATCCTGCCGTACGGGGGCATCTGGCCCCGGATCGACCCGTCCGCCTTCATCGCCCCGGGGGCGGTGGTGGCCGGGGATGTCGAGGTCGGGCCCGGGGCGAGCGTCTGGTTCAACGCTACGGTGCGGGGCGACGTGGCGCCGGTCCGGATCGGGTCGCGGAGCAACGTCCAGGACGGTGCGGTCCTCCACGTCGATGCCGGGGCACCATGCCTGGTCGGGGACGACGTGACGATCGGCCACGGCGCGATCGTCCACGGGTCGCGGGTCGGGGACGGCGTCACGGTGGGCATGGGTGCCGTGGTACTGTCGTGGTCCGTCGTCGGGGCCGGAGCGATCGTGGCCGCCGGCGCGCTGGTCCCGGAGCGGTCGGAGGTCGACCCCGGGACGATCGTAGCGGGTGTCCCGGCCCGGACGCGGGGACCGATCGATCCCAGGCGGCGGGCCACGCTGGACGGCGCGGCGGCTCGTTACTCCGGCTACGCCGCGAACTACCGCGCCGCCATCGCGGCTCGCCCGTGGGAGGGCACCGATGGCGATTGATGTCCGGGTCGAGGCGTGGGTGGCGACGGTGACGATGGACCGCCAGGCCGCCCTCAATGCCCTCGATGAGGCGCAACTCGTCGAGTTGCAAGCGGCGTTGGATGTCCTGGCCACCCGCGGGGACGTACGGGTCGTGATCCTGACCGGGGCTGGCGAGCGGGCCTTCGCCGCCGGGGCGGACGTCAAGGCCATGGCGACGATGTCGATGGAAGAAGGACGAGCCTTCGGCCGCCTCGGCCAGGTCGTCACGGCGACGCTGGCGAGGATGCCCCAACCGGTGATCGCGGCGGTGAACGGTTTCGCCCTGGGCGGGGGCTGCGAGTTGGCGATCGCCTGCGCCCTGCGGGTCGCCTCGGAGACGGCGGTCTTCGCCCAGCCAGAGGTCTCCCTCGGCATCCCAGCCGGGTGGGGCGGCACCCAGCGGCTGACCGCTCTGGTGGGACCCGGGGTGGCGATGGAGATGCTGCTCAGCGGCCGGAGGGTGGACGCGGCTGAGGCCCTCCGGGTCGGACTGGTCAATGCGCTCGTGCCCGCGGCGGACTTGATGGCCACGGCCCGGGCGATGGCGACGACCATCGCCAAGAACGGGCCGGAGGCGGTGCGGGCGACGAAGCGTTTGGTCCGGGACGCGACCGCGTCCGGTCTCGACGCCGGCCTGACCGCGGAACTGGATGCGTTCGCGGCGGCCTTCGGCACGGCTGAGCAGCGGGAAGGGATGGCGGCCTTCGTCGAGCGGCGGCCGGCGGCATTCTCTTCCAGCGGTGACGATCTCCAGCGCAGCGAAAGGGAGCAGACCCGGTGAACATCGTCGTCCTCGTCAAGCAGGTCCCGGACATGAACGCGGTCCGGATCGACAAGGGGACCGGCCAGCCGATCCTCAGCGACCAGCGGGTGATCAGCTCCTACGACGAGTACGCCGTCGAGGAGGCGCTGCGGATCAAGGAGAGGGAGGGCGGGGATGTCACCGTGATCTGCGCCGGACCGGCTAAGGTCAAGGACGCCCTGACCCGGGCCCTGGCGATGGGAGCCGACCGGGCCATCCTGGTGGCGATCGATGACCCGGACGGCCTGGATACCCTCGGTCTAGCCCGGGCGCTGGCGGACCAGATCGCCACGGCGCCGTTCGACCTGGTCATCGCCGGGCAGAACTCGGACGATTACGAATCGGGCCAGGTCGGTCCCCATCTTGCCGAGCTGCTCGACCTGCCGCTGGTCTCCTCGATCAAGGAGCTGACGTTTGAGGGCACGACCCTGGTGGCGAAGCGCGACGTCGAGGACGGCACCCAGACCGTCGCCACGGAGTTGCCCGCTCTGGTCATGGCGATCACCGGCCTGAACGAGCCCCGCTACCCCTCCCTGAAGGGGATCATGGCCGCCAAGAAGAAGCCGCTTGAGACGGTCACGGCGGCTGTCTCCGGCCCGGCCAGGCTGGCCTGGACCGCCCCGGTCGCGCCGGAGCGGCAGGTCGCCGGGGTCCTGGTCCAGGATGTCCCGGCGGGCGAGGCGGCCGATCGCCTCGTCTCCTGGTTGGGCGAGCACAAGTTGTTGCCGTAGGCCAACGCACACGCCATCGCACGCGCGGAACGATCAGGAGTCATCATGTCGGTCGTATTGGTGATCGGGGAGGTCGGACCGGAGGGGGTCCGGCCCGAGTCGCTGGAAGCGGTCGTGGCCGGCCGTGGCGTCGCCGACGGTCTCGGCGTGCCGTTGGTGGGCCTGCTATTCGGGGCAATGACGGGTGAGGCGGCGACCACCTTCGCGGCGAGTGGCCTCGACCGGTTGATCGTGGCAGATGATCCGCGACTAGTGCCGCTGACGACCGAATCCGGCACGGCGGTAGTGGGGGCGGCCGTCCGCGACCTCCAAGCGGGAGTGGTGCTGGCGGCCGGGACGACGGCCGGGAAGGATTTCGTGCCC
>JACCVE010000374.1 GCA_013698285.1 Chloroflexia bacterium
GCGACGAGGTGCTCGAGATTGCCGGCCCGTTCTTCGTTGGCGAGGCGACCGAGGAGACCCCGGCGGCCGAGTCCGAGGAGACCGCCGAAGCCGACGAGGAGGAGACCCCGGAGGCCGACGAGACCCCGGCGGCCGACGCTGGCGGCGGCGACACCGCCGAGGTCGCGGTGGAGGACTACGAGTTCGTCCCCGCCATGCTTGAAATTGCGGTCGGCACCACCGTGACCTTCACCAACAACGGCGGCGTCATCCACACCGCCACCGCCAACGATCGCTCCTTCGACACCGGAACCCTCGGCGCCGACGCCAGCGCTACCATCACCTTCGACGAAGCCGGCGAATTCCCCTACATCTGCCTCTTCCACGAGGGCGCAATGAAGGGCACGATCGTCGTTAGCTAGCGAGCACCTCGCCCATCGGTCGGGCGGGTTTCCGGAGAGGGGTCGGGCGCGGGTCGCCCGGCCCCTTTCCCGTGGCCGCGGCCGGCCAGCCGCCGGTCCACCCACCCAATCGAGGAATGATGACCCACGAGCGGGCCAGGTTATGGTCGACGTCCTTGCTCCAGGTGGCAAGCGACGTGCGCTTATCCCCCGTGGGCGCAGAAGATGTCGCACCCCCACCCACTTCCCGGGGCGGGGTCTGGGGCCGACCCCGCGGGCGGTGACGGCAGCGGCGAGCGGCTAACCGGCGTCGTCCCGTGGCGCCGGGTCGCCGCAATCTGAACGAGCGGAGGGGACATCGTGCAGCACCAAGACCCATCGCCGCTGATCGGTCGGACGGCGGTGGTCACCGGGGCCAGCAGCGGGTTGGGCCGGGCCACGGCGCTCGCACTCGCACGGGCCGGGGCCGACGTTGCCCTGATCGCCCGAACCGACACGGCGCTGCGGGACGTGGCCGACGACATCGTCGCGATCGGCCCCCGCGCCCTGCCCCTGCCGCTCGACTTGGCGGACGCGCCCGCGCTCCTGGGCGCCGTGGACCGGGCCGTCGACGCCTTCGGTCGGATCGACATCCTGGTGAACGCGGCTGGTACCGACGTGCCGGGGACCGCCGCCGAACTGGCGATCGAGGACTGGGATCACATGCTCGCCGTGAACCTGCGCGCCCCCTTCGTGCTCGCCAAGGCAGCGTTCCCCCGTATGCGGCGCGCCGGCAGCGGAACGGTCGTGAACGTCTCCTCGGTGGCCGGGAAGCGCGGCTGGGCCAACGCCTCGGCGTACTGCGCGTCGAAGTTCGGATTAACCGGGCTGATCCAGGCGCAGGGGGCCGAAGGCAAGCCCCACGGTATCCGCTGTTGCGTACTCTACCCCGGCGGGATGGCCACCGACTGGGGCGCCTGGTCCGCGGCGGAACGCGAATCCGCGCGCCCCGCGCCGCCCCCGCCGCGTCGGTCGCTCCCGCCAGCAGAGGTCGCCGCCCTGATCGTCTGGATCGCGACCGCCCCGCCCGAACTCGTGCTCAACGAGGCCGTCGTTAGCCCGCTCGAAGAAGGCGGTTGGCCCTAAAGAGTAAGGAGTGGCAGTCCGTCGATGTCGAGACCGTGGGGAGAGGATGACGCCCCAGACCCTCGGGAGCGGCGCCGCCGGCTTGGCCGGGCCGCCGAACCGGGCCCCAGGATTCGCGGGTCGTGCCGTGAGCCGTCAGCCGCGGCTGGCGCCCACGGTCCGTCTCCCGACGGCGCCGTTCCGGGCGACGTGTTCCTATCGCGGCAGATCCTGCCGGAAAGAACGGACCTCGTCCGGTCACAAGGGCGTGCCGACGGCCGCCGCGTTCATCTCCAGCGGCTCGGAGGTTCGGAAGTCTTGAAGCCCAGGATGACGTGGGCGTGGTCCGAACAAGCGAGCGCGTGCTGGAGCGTGACACGGGCGAGGTCGCCCGGTGACGACCCGAAACGCTCCTTGATCGGCCCGATCCAACCCTGAAGGCGCCGGAGGTTCTCAGGGGGCAAAGCGGGGACCGCCCGCGCGGACGTCCTCTTTGCCGAGGTGGGGAGGATGCTCCGGGTCGATCTTGTCCAC
>JACCVE010000384.1 GCA_013698285.1 Chloroflexia bacterium
CGAGCACGCTGCCGGCGAAGCCGGCACCGACGATCAGATAGTCGAACAACGTCATGTCCCATCCTCCCCGCCGGACGGCGGGGTCATGCCGCTAAACCCCTCGTCGGGCCATCAGCGTTTCGATCATCAAGCTGGCCATGTTCTCGGCAATCGCGTCCCAGTCGTGGGCCAGGAGGTGAGACCGTCCGGCGGCGTGGCGTCGACGGCGCTCGGGAGCCGATTCGGCGAGCGCGGCGTCGATCTCGGCGACGAATGACGCCGGTCCGTCGGCGATGCGGACCACGTCACCGTAGAGGCTGACGACATCGGCGATCGGCGTCGAGATCACGGGCTTCTCGCCAGCCAAATACTCGAGCGTCTTGGTCGGTGAAATCGATCGAGTCGCCTCGTTGAGGGCAAATGGAAGGATAGCGATGTCGAACCCGGCCAAGAAGGCGGGCAGCTCCGCGTAGCGCCGCTGGCCGAAGTAGGTAATGTTCGGCCGGCGGGGAAGGTCAATCGGTTCGATCTTGGCGAGGGGGCCGATCAGCGCTAGGCTCCACCCTGGCCGGGCATCGGCCACCGCCTGGATGAGATCGAAATCGATCCGCTCATCGAGCACCCCGTAGAACCCGAGCACGGGGTGGGGTAGGGCAGCCAACTCCACCGGGACGGTCACGTCACCGGTTGCCTGGGCGAAGTGGCGCGGGTCGACCCCCGACGGGAAGCAATGGACCGACGGGTGACGGTCACGACGCGCGTCATACAGGGACGGTCCGCCCGTGAACATCAGGTCGGCGACCTGAAACATGGTCGCCTCCCGCTCCCGCAGCGCCTCCGGCGCATCGCGGAAGCTCGCGAGCTCGTCCATAGCATCGAAGACGACGAGGGCGGGCTCGATCGTTTCCGGCAGGGCTCCGAGCGCCATTGGGGTGTAATACCAGACGATGGGCCGCGGACCGCGCCCCGGACCACGCTCCGACGGACCGTTGGCGGTCGCATCGCCAGGCATGGTCAGGTGCGGGGCGATCAATCGGGAAATGTCAGGCAAGACATCCGCGGTGAATCCGAAGCGAAGACGGGTGCCGACCGGCAGCACTGGAGTCAGCACGGTCACGCCGCCGTCCACGGTCACTCGGACGTCACCGCCCGGGGCGACATCGGCACGAAAGACTGGCTCTTCGATCACGGTCACCGGGAGATCCCGCGCGAACCTGGAGAGCAGGTGCTGGGGGCGCTGGAACACCCCGTCCCACCGCAGGTGGGTGAAGACGATGAGTGCCGATGCGGCATCCGCCAGTCGATGATCGCCGGTGTCGGCCACCTGCAGATCTCGCGCGCTGAGTGAGACCACGAGGTTTCGTCCCTTCGCTATCGACCCATGTCGTTTTCCTCGACCGGAAGAGGAGATACGTGGATTCAGCGGCTAATCGCCTTCAGATTATGCTGGACCATGGCGCCGTGACCGCGACGACCGCCAGCACTCGGTGCCACGCAAAACCCGAGCACGTGGCAATCTGGCCCACGAGATGATCCACACCACCGTGTAACAGATCACTTGACGTTGGAGGCCCGAACTCATCTGAAACACTCCCAGCCCAGGTCGATCACCTACTGGCAGTGCAGGAGTGGTGCCATCTGGCGTCCGGTGGGATGGCCGCGAGTGTGCGTAGGGATCTCATGCTTCGTTATTCGCCGGGCGCACGATCGAGTGCGGTTCACCGGCTCATTCTCGGCAAAGGACGGCCGCGTGCCCGGACCCCTCGACCCGACAACTTCCCTCGAAATGTGGGGGGGTCTCGAGTGTACGTTGAATCGCGTCGGCGACCGATTCTTCGATCAGCTCGAACTGAACGGCCACGGGCACCAGATCGAGGACCTCGACCAGTTCGCCGACCTCGGCATCACCGCCATCCGGTACCCGGTCCTGTGGGAGCGAACCGCCCCACACGGCCTGGCCGGCGCCGATTGGACGTGGTCGGACGCGCGTCTCGGGCACTTGCGCGAGCTGGGAGTGCGGCCGATCATCGGCTTGGTCCACCACGGCAGTGGTCCCATCGAAACGGACCTCTTGGATCCTGCTTTCCCGGAGAAACTTGCCCGATACGCCGCCGCCGTGGCGGCGCGCTACCCCTGGGTGACGGATTACACCCCCGTCAATGAGCCCCTGACGACGGCCCGGTTCAGCGCCCTCTATGGCCACTGGTACCCACACCATCGGGATGAAGGCGACTTCTTGCGGGCCGTCCTGACCCAATGCCAGGGCGTGGTCGCCGCGATGCGCGCGATCCGGGCGGTAAATCCAGTCGCCCGGCTCGTCCAGACCGAGGATCTGGGGGAAGTCTTCGCCCGTCCGGCGGTCGCCGGTCAGGCCGCGTTCGAGAACGAACGCCGATGGTTGTCCCTCGATCTCTTGACTGGCCGCGTGGTGCCCGGGCACTACTTCTGGGAACGTTTGCTCGCGATGGGCGTTTCAGAGTCAGACCTGATTGAATTGGCCGACGACCCGTGTCCACCCGACGTGATCGGCATCAATCATTACCTGACCAGCGAGCGCCTGCTCGACGAGCGGATCGACCGGTACCCGGTTCGGACACATGGCGGCAATTGGCAGCACGCCTATGCCGACATCGAGGCGGTCCGGGTTTGCGTCGACGGACCCGGTGGCTGGGATCGGCTCCTCCGCGCGACCTGGGACCGGTACGGTCTTCCGGTGGCCGCCACCGAGGTCCATCTTGCCTGTACGCGGGAGGAGCAGCTCCGGTGGTTGCTGGAGGTCTGGGAC
>JACCVE010000415.1 GCA_013698285.1 Chloroflexia bacterium
TCTTTCTCCAGGGTGGTGGCGATGTAGCGGCGATCCGGGTCGGTATCGACGTCGGAGAACAGTTCGAGGAGATCCTCGTCCTTCTCGATCCCGATCGCCCGGAGCAAGATGGTCACCGGCATCTTCCGCTTGCGGTCCACCTTGACCGACAGCACGTCGCGGTTGGACGTCTCGAACTCGAGCCAGGCGCCCCGGTTCGGGATCAGCTTGGCGGTCGAGAGCAGCTTGCCGGTGGCGGGGTCCGGGTTGCGCTCCAAGTAGGCGCCCGGCGAGCGGACGAGCTGGGAGACGACCACCCGCTCGGCCCCGTTGATGATGAAGGTGCCGTCGGAGGTCATCATCGGGAAGTCGCCGAGGAAGATCCCGTCCGGACCCGTCTCCTTGATCTCGCCCGTCTCCCGCATCACTAGGCGGGCCGAAATGCGCAGGGGGGCGGCGTAGGTGATGTCGCGGTCGCGGCAGTAGACCTCGGCGACGCGGGAGTCGAGCTTGGCGCGATCCTGTTCCTCACCCTTCGGCATCCGCGTCCAGGGCGCGTCGAACCGCGGCTCGGAAATGGTCAGTTCCATCTTCTTGTGGTGGTCGGTGATCGGCGAGATCTCCTTCAGGAGTTCCCGCAGCCCCTCGCGGATGAACCACTCGAACGACTCGGTCTGGACCTGGACCAGGTTCGGCATCTCCAGGGCGGTCGGGATGCGGGAGAACGTTCGCCGGTTGACGCCCCGGTTCGATCGTACCTGGCGCCCTTGGGTGGCGACGGCGACCGTGGTGGCATCGGCGTGTGTCAATTCTTCAACGGCCATGGACTCTCCCCCATCGTGTGCCACCTCGAGATGGTGGCCCGCTGGCACCGGACGCGACCCCGGCACATCGTCGAAAGGTGAAGCCCGGTGAGCCGGCCCGCGGGACCGGTCGTCTCTCCCCGGGGTGATGGGTTCACTGCTGTCGCGGCACCGTCGCCCTCGCCCGTCGTTGGGCCCGTTTCCCTCATGTGTGATCCGACAAACCGGCGACCGTCACCACTCGGGGACAGACCTTGCCGGATCCGCGCCTGGCGGGTACGATCGTCAGGACGCCAGCGTCCTACCCATGACATCGTCGCTAGCCGACCCCGCGACAGACCGAGACATCAAACACCGTCCCGCGGTACTCGCAGCCCCCTGTCGACGACGACGCGTCCCCGGAAAGTATCACGAGAAGGCCGGTCGAGCGGCGATGACGGCGGGCACGACGAATCCGGCAGGGTATACGTTCCCCTCCCGGTGAGATGCCGTCCGTCTCGTTCACCCAGCACGCGCCGCAATAATCTCTCTCACGAGGCCGCATTCCGGGCCACTCCCCGATCAATGCGAACGAGTATTATACGCGGTTCGGGACGCCTTGTCAACTCTTCCAGGACGGCCAAAACGCCGCCGTCCGGATCACCCGTCTATTGGCAGTCGTCGTTCGTACCGCCCTGACCCAGCGTTCGGCTCACGACCTTTCGGCCATTGCCGCCGGAGCGCCGGCCCGCCTACACTCCTCGGGCGAGACCGTCGGGACTCCCCAGTTCACGGGTCGTCGGATTGGTCGGCTCGCCGGGGCGATGCCGCGCGGACGCCGGGCAAACGCCCATCGATCGGCCGGGGGTGGGGTTTAGATGGTGACTGGAGAGGACGGCGTCACGGACCTCGCCGGTGGGTCCATCTCCGGACCGGTCACGGAGCGGGCCAGTGTCCGCGCCATCATCGCGGCGAACCGGGGGATGTACCAGATTGCCCGTCACTGGCTGGCCATTTCCAACGGCCTGGCGGCGCTGTTCGCGCTCCTGCCCCTCGCCGCACCGCTGCTCCTGTCCGCCGGCGCCGACCGGGCCGCCGGTGCGATCGACGGCGCCTTTTGGTATCTCTGCCACCAACGGGACGACCGCAGTTTTCACCTCGCCGGCGAGCGAGTGGCCTGCTGTCACCGCTGCCTGGCGATCTATGGCGGCCTCTTCCTCGCCGGGCTCGCGTTCACGGTCGTCCGGACTCGCGTCGGTCCCCTTCGCCTGCCGCTTGCGTCACTGCTCGTCACCCCGGTCCTGGTCGATGTCCTGACCCAACCGATATTCGGCCGCGAGAGCGCGATGGTTCCCCGGGTCGTCACGGGGCTACTCTTTGCCCTCGCGGTCAACTGGGTCGCGTTGCCCCGCCTCGACGCCGGGTTCGCCGGGATCCGGGCCCAGATCGAGACCCGTTTCGCCCGCCTCGTCGCTGCGGGCCGGGTCACGCCGCTCCCCGGGACGTCACGGTGACGGCATGAACCCTCTGGCCTCGGCATCGATCGTCGTCGCCGTCTCCGGGGGCATCGCCGCCTACAAGGCCGCCGACCTGGTGAGTTCGCTGACCCAAGCCGGCGCCCGGGTCGAGGTGATCCTGACACGGGGGGCTCGGGAGTTCATCCGTCCCCTGACTTTTCAGGCCCTCACCCACCGCCCCGTCCACGAGGACCTCTTCGAGCCGTGGACCGAGGCCTCGCTCGGTCACGTGTCACTGGCCCGGGACACAGCACTGCTCATCGTCGCGCCCGCATCTGCCAACACCATCGCCCGGCTCGCCCTCGGGATGGCCGACGACCTACTGGGAGCAGTCGCTCTGGCCACGGGGGCGCCCATCCTGGTGGCCCCGGCAATGGAACACCACATGTTCCACCACCCCGCCACCAGGGGACACCTGACGACGCTCCGTGGCTGGGGCGTCACGGTCATCGGCCCGACATCGGGCCGCCTGGCATCGGGCGAGACGGGCGACGGTCGCCTCGCCGGCGTCCCCGAGATCATCGGGGCGGCCCGCCAGGTGCTCGGCCGCGGCGGCCCACTGGCAGGCCGCCGGATCGTGGTCACCGCGGGCGGAACGCGCGAGCCGCTCGACCCGGTCCGGTACCTGACCAACGGCTCGTCGGGCTTGATGGGGTACGCGATCGCCCGGGCAGCGATCGACGTCGGGGCGACCGTCAGCCTGATCTCCACTCCGGTCGTCCTGCCGGCGGTGGTCGGGGCGGAGATGGTCCACGTCGGGACGGCCCTAGAGATGGCCACGGCCGTCGATGAGCAGACGGCGCGGGCCGATGTCCTGGTCATGGCCGCCGCGGTGGCCGATTTCCGCCCGGCCACCGCCGCCGCGCACAAGGTCAAGAAGCAGGGTGGGACGGCCACGATGACCCTCGACCTGGTTCTCAATCCCGATATCCTGGCCGGACTCGATCGCCCCGGCCTGATCAAGGTGGGGTTCGCGGCAGAGACGGACGACCTCGTCGCCAACGCCCGGGCGAAGCTCGATGCCAAAGGTCTCGCCATGATCGTCGCCAATGATGCCCGGGACGCGATCGGCAGCCCCGATAACGAGGTCGTCCTCCTGACGCCGGGGGCCGAGCCCGAGTATGTACCCCGGATGGACAAGGACGATCTCGCGGCCATCCTCATCGCCAGGGTCGGGACGCTACTCGCGGGGAATCGCCCATGATCCACCCTCCCGTCGAACCCCGCCGCGGCACGATCTCGGTCGCTCGCTCATCGCTGGCGATCGAAGTCTTGCTCAATATCTACGCCCTGGGGGCCATGGCCGTGGTCGCCCGTCTGGTATTACGTGGCGCGGACATCCCCGCTGGGCTCGCCGTCGGGTCACTGGTGTACCGGTGGACTGATCCCCTGGTGGCACCGATGGCGGGCTTGCCGGGAGCCGACAGGCCGATCCTCGGCGCGATCACGCTGCCCGACCTGACCCTCGCCGCCCTCGTCGCCCTGATCCCCCTCGCCGCCGTGGCCCGGACCGCCGGTCGCCGTTGATCCCCTGGCCCATGAGTTGCAGTACGGCGAGGGACCGTGGATCGTTGGTATCGCCATGGTCGGGACACACCGGCAGCCATGTCCCGGCTACCGCGTTCGTCCCGCGATCGCCCCTTACCCGGGGGCGATCGATACGTCTCTCGATACGTCTCTCGATGGGCGTCGCATCTCGTGATGGAGCAAGACGATGATGGTCAGGAATACGACACGCGGGATCTTGGGCTTGGTACTGGCCGCCGGGGCTACCTGGCTCGCCAACTTCATCGTCGAGAAAGTGTTCGGTCCCGAGGAAGCCGAACCCGCTCACCGGTGACCGTCCGGCACGGTCCCGGCGAGGCATCCCTGCCCCGGCGAAGCGACGCCGACGAGGCGACCGGCGGTTCGGTGATCTCGTCCCGATCCCTACTCGGCCAGGTGTGAGTGATGGCGTGGTCTCTGGTCGTGGTCTTGGCGGTTTCGGTTCGCCCAGGACGTCGGCCGAGCCGGGGATCGGTGTGGACCAGGGCGACCGTCGCGCCCAGCTCGGCCAACCATCGTGGATAGGCCACCGCGCCGCGTGGTGGCGATCGCCAATCCGACGACCCGCGGCGACGTGGCCGCGATCTTTACGCGATTGAGGACGTACCGTCCCACCCACGTCGACCTGCGTACCTACTTGACCGACGGTCCGGGTGCCGCGACCGATCTGGCTCGCCGTTTCGGTCCGGACGCCGATGTCGTCGTCGCGGTCGGCGGTGACGGTACCGTCAGCGAGGTCGCGACCGCGATCGCGGGCACACGGACCCGGATCGCGATCATCCCGGCCGGCTCGACCAACATCATCGCCCGGGAACTGGCGATCCCGGCCAGTCTCGACGCGGCGATCAACCTCGCATTTCACGGCGAGCGGGAGCGTTTGCTCGATGTCGGCCGCGTCGGTGAGCGGATGTTCCTGCACATGGCCGGGGCCGGGCTCGACAGCCACATCTTCGCCAACGCGGACCGTCGCCTCAAGCGGCGGATCGGCTGGGTCGCCTACCTGCCGCCCGGCTTCATCGCATTGCGGCAACCCGTCGCCGAGATGACCTTGGACATCGACGGCGAGTCGATGACGGTGGCCTCGCGGCTCGTCGTCGTGGCCAATGGGAGTTCGGTGGTGACGCCTCGGCTGGCGCTCTACCCCGACATGGGCTCCGACGACGGCTGGCTCGATATCCTGATCTTCACCGCCGCACATCCGATCACCGTCGCCCGCACGGTCGGGGGCATCCTCACCCGTCGTCTGCACCGGTCACCGGACGTGATCCACCGGCGCGGTCGCCAGATCATCATCCGGGCCGACCCGCCACTCCCGGTGCAATTGGATGGTGAGGCGATCCTCACCACCCCGGTGACGATCACGATCGACCCGGGAGCCCTCCGCGTCCTCGTGCCCTGAGGCGCTGGCCACGATCGCAGTGACCAAAGCCGGAACGGACCGGGGCAGCCTCGTGCCCCGGTCCGTTCTCGTCATCCTTGGTTCCCACACCCATGCCGGGCCAAGGACCCGCACCGCGTCAGGGTAGTGTCAACGTCTGCTGGCCCGCACCCGGCATGACGAAATTCTGCGCGCCGGTGTCGTGGTTGGTGATGAACGTCGTCGCCACGTCACTCGTATAGACCGAGAACGAGATGGCGGAGAAGCGTTCCGTCGATTGGCCCGCCGCCAACGGCCCTTCAAAGACGGTCTGATCGTCGGCGACCACCGTCAGCCACCCGACCGGCACGTCGAGGGCCGCGAAGCTGAGC
The DNA here is from genome assembly GCA_013698285.1 of Chloroflexia bacterium. Classification (GTDB taxonomy): domain Bacteria; phylum Chloroflexota; class Chloroflexia; order Thermomicrobiales; family UBA6265; genus JACCVE01. Next base: position 5,573 of record JACCVE010000415.1, read on the forward strand.
GTGACCGAGGCCTCGGCGAAGGCCGTCTCCGTCGCCGCGACGGTACGGGCCTCGGCAGTCGCCGCGGCCGACTCGGTGCCCTCCGCCTCGCGGGTCGCCTCGGCATCCGGGGTCGCGGTCGCGGTCGGCGGATCGGTCGGCTCGGCCTCGACCTCTTCCGTCTCCGTCGCGGCCGGAGCCTCGGTGGGCCGGGACCGGGCCGGGCGCGTGGCGGGGGCCGAGCCCAGGTCTGCCACGTCTCCGTCCTCCGCCTCGTCCCCACCGGAGGCCGGAGACCCATTGGCCTCTGCCCGGCCCGACGCCGGCGTGGGGGTCTCCTCCCGCTCGGGTTCGAGGATCGGCGACGGTGGGACCTGGAGCGGCATCGCGGTCAAGGTCGGGATGGAAGTCGGCGCCGGGACGCCCGAGTCCGGGGCGAAGTAGGCACTGTAGAACCAGGCGAAGACGACGGCGCTCATCACGACGAGGAAGGCGATGATGGCGAAGTTGGGCGCCCAGTGGCTCGGCATATTCAGCGGCTTGACCGCCACGACGACATCATCGGCCCGGTGACCAGGGTCTTGGGCCTCGTCGAACATGGCGAGCAAGGTGTGCGCGTCGAGGCCCAGATAGGCCGCGTAGTTGCGCACGAACCCGCGTTGGTAGATCACGGCCGCCGGCAGCGCCGCGAAGTTCTCGTCTTCCAGGGCTGCCAGGTGGTGCCTATTGATGCGGGTCGCCTGCTCAGCTTCTTTGAGCGTGACCCCTTTATAGGCCCGGGCCTGTCGCAGCGTATCGCCGAGGTTGGCCATCCGTGCGTCGTCTCTCCGTTCCCCTCAGAGGCACCAGCCTGCCTCTCCCCTCCGCATGCTACCACGCGAGACGGGCCGGTGCCGGCCGGTCACCCCGCTCGGCTCACCCCTTCAACCGTTCGCCACCGGATGCCGTCAGGTGCGTGTCCACCAGTGGGGTCGGAAGTCCGTGGGCCTGGATATCGTCGGTCCCCAGCCAGACCATGTCATGGGGGAGCCACCAGGAGCCGATGATCGATTCGCAGGGTCGCTCGTCGGCCGCCACCATGCGGCGGTGTGTGAAGGCGTGGGTGTTGGTGCACCACCCTCGCTCGCCCGACTCCGCCGGCCGGAAATCCCGGCAGGTCGCGCAGGTCCGCGGAACGCTGGCGATGCGGCTCGCCCAGCGCGTCGCGCCATCCCGGTCCATGGCTTGGACATGTTCCCCCTGCCCGGCGATCCTGATGGGGGCATGGCCACTTGCCGACTGTCGCGGGTCCTGAGACCTCGGGCTGACCAGCGGCAAGTCGATGAGGTCGTTCTCGTCACGACTCACCATCGCCTCGGCGGTCATGATCCGGTCCTGGCCCGCCCTGCCCTCCCGCCCTGATGGCGGGGCTACGACCGTGGCGGCCCTGGTCGAGTCACCCGAGGTAGCCCGGTCGTGGAGACGTGGCCGTGCCGCCGGCGATGCCGGGCGACGTTCCGCGACGTGGGCGTCATCCACCGGGCGGTCGACCGGACCGGACGCTGGCCGACCGACCACTCCCGCGCCACCGTAGCCATCGGCGACCAGCTCGCTCGACTGCCAGCGCTGTCGCCATTGGCGCCGCTCGGCCATGGTGACGGCGACCAACGGGTCGTTGTTGGCATGGTGTCCCGGCTCGGCCTCGGTCCCTCCCGAGACCGGAGCGGCACTCGACGCACCAGGCACCTCGCGTGCCGGGACTGGTGAGGGTACGCCGGGAGTCGCTCCAGACTGCCTCCCGGTGACCCGGGCGCCCTCGGGAGAGGACCCGCCACGCTCCGCCCGGGTGCCGCCCTCGTGGGAGATCGGTCCGATCCCGTTCGGATACGGCTCGCCGCCGGGTCGTGCGTCTCCGCCGGTCCGCGTGGCGCCGCCCTGCCGCCAGGACAGGACGGGTGCCGGTCGCTCCCCCGCCCCGGCCAGACGCCAGGGAACGCCGTCGGGACGCGGGAGGGGATCGGCGGTCGCGTCCGTCGCACGATCGTCAGGGGACCCATCGTGATCCCCGTGGAGTTCCGGCAGGTGCCCCGCTACGCCGTCATCCCCCGACGGGATACCGCCGGACCGAGCCCATCGCGTCGGGCGCGATGCCAACGGCTCCCCCCGGGCGACATCGAAGCCCAGACGAGGCGTCTCCTGGAACGCGGCTGGGGCACCGGTCGCTCCGGACGCCGACGACGACCCGGCGAGCGGAATGGTCTCCCAGGTGGAGGTGGTCGCCGTGTCCGGCGCTCCGGTGGCCGGGCCGGCTTCGGGCTGCCCGCCAGTGATCATATCGTCGGTCCCGGCCGACTGGACATCGCCCCGGGCACCGTCAACCTGGCCATCGGGCCGGGCCGTCACACCCTCCGGCCTGAACGGCAGATCGACATGGCGGGACCTGCCACCATGTCGCTCGCGTTGGAGTTCGTGGGCACGACGGATCGTCCCGGATCCGCCCCGTTCTTCGGCGACCCGGATCTCGCCGTCGGAGAGGGGCACGTCGATCGGCCGGGGCTCGGGCTCGGCACGCCACAGGCAAGGCTGCTCCCCGACCACCACGTCGCGGGGCTCATCGCCCGCCTGGCCCGTCACCTCGACGCGGATCGGGTGGGCAAACATCGCGGCCGCCGCGATCTCCGCAGCACTCGCGGGCACCAGGGGTGACACGGCCACCGATTGGTCGGCCGGCGCGTCTCCCCGCGTCTCCCAGAGGTCTTTCTTCCAGCCCTTGCTGCAGGCTATCTCAGATCGACGAACCATCACCAGTGCGTCGCGCTGGAACTCCGGATGACGGCACCACCCACTCCGCGCCATCTTGGCGTCGGCAAAATGCCGGCACGACTCACAGTTGCGCTTCCCCAAGTCCCTGTCCCCCCCAATGCGTTGACCCGCCCCACCGGGTCCGAGACACACACGATCCCTCACCAGACGATGCCTAGAACGACCGGGAACGCGCACCGTGCCCGAACGTCTGCCGTCTCACCTGGTCCCCGAGGAAATGATGTGCTCGCCGTTCGCCGATTGTACCAACGGGCCTGGGCCTTGTCTACGTGTCACGACGATGGCTTTTCCGACCGTGATCTGGCGGCCAGTTCACCGATTCTTAACGCCACCGGCGGTCACATCGACGAACACGGCTCCCAACGGACGAGTTCGCGAGGTGGTTCGAACGGGACGCCGCGGCTGGGGCCCGGCCCGATCGATGTATACTGGCGTGTTCACCCTTGGCGGGACGATGTATCGCCGTGCGCCCGGCGTCGCCGTCGTCCTACCTGTCCGTCCCTTGCCATGTCCCCTCCCGTGCCGGCGTGGTACGAACCGAGGTGACGAGGAGGCACGCGTGGTCAGCGCCCCGGTCATCCAGCTTCGCCCCGCCACCAGCCCGGCCCGGATGGCGCCGAATGGCAAGCGGTTCTTCATCTGGACCATCGGCTGCCAGATGAACGAGGCCGATAGCGCCAAGGTCGCCGCGATGCTGCAAGAGGTCGGCTATCGCCGGACCGAGGACGAGAACGACGCCGACATCGTTGTCCTCAACTCGTGCGTGGTCCGCCAAGCGTCCGAGGACAAAGTGGCGGGGAAGCTCAACGCCCTGGCCCGCATCAAGCGGGAACGGCCCGGTATGCCGCTGGTCCTCACCGGCTGCATGGTCACCAACCAGCAAGACGCCCTGCGCCAGCGATTCCCCCACGTCGACCTGTTCTTCGACCCGTCCGACTTCGGCCAACTGCGCCGGGTCGTCCCGGAGTTGGATGACCTCGACGACGACCTGGCCGACCTGCCCCACTACTACGCGCCCGAGAGCTTGGGGCTCGCCGGTCAGGCCGGGGTGACGGCCTACATCCCGATCATCTACGGTTGCAACTTCCTCTGCTCCTACTGCATCGTCCCCTATCGGCGGGGCCAGGAGACGAGTCGCCCCCTGGCCGACATCGTCCGGGAGGTCGAGGGCCTGGTCGCCAGTGGCGTCCGTGAGGTGACGCTGCTCGGCCAAACCGTGAACGCCTATGGCCGCGACCTGCCGGGCGAGGGACAGCTCCCGGCCCTGTTGCGGGCGGTCGACGCGATCCCCGGCCTCGAACGGCTCCGGTTCCTGACTTCCCACCCTAAGTACATGTCGGACGAGATCATCGACACCATGGGCGAATTGGACTCCACCTGTGAGCACATGAACCTGCCCGTCCAGGCGGGTGACAACGAGATCCTGCGGCGGATGCGGCGGACCTATACCCGCGATCTCTGGCTGGACCGGATCGAGCGGTCCCGGCGGGTGATGCCCGGGTGTACCGTCGCCACCGACATCATCGTCGGCTTCCCCGGTGAGACCGACGCCCAGTTCCAGCAGACCTACGATCTGCTCGCCGATGCTCGTTGCGACAAGGTCCACCTGGCGATGTACTCGCCGCGACCCGGCACCCTCTCCGCTCGTTGGGAAGACGACATTCCCCAGGAGGAGAAGTCCCGCCGCCACCGGGCGATCGAGGCGCTCCAAGAAGAGGTCTGCACCGGATTGAACGCCGTGCGGCTCGGGACGGCCGTCGAGGTCCTGGTCGAGGGTCGAGCGAAGGGGCGCTGGACGGGCCGGACCCGCGGCAACACCTTGGTCCACTTCGACGACGACCGGGAACTGCTCGGCAAGCTGGTGGACGTCCACGTCACCAGGACCAGCCCGTGGTTCCTGATGGGAGAGCCAGCCGGCCTCCCGCGTTGACCCACACCGTCAGACCCAGTCCCGACCAGCCACATCCCATCCCGGCTCCAGATGACCCTCGCCGCGACAGGCGTCGCCGCTGCCCCTTGATCGCCACGACGATCCGCACCCACGATGAGAGGACGACCGACGATGGATAATGCCACCGACACGCGCGACCAGCCGCGAACGACGACCCCGGAGGCCCCGGCCCCGCCCGCGAGCCGCCAGAAGCCCAAGCCACGCCGCACCCTGATCATCGACCTGCGGGCGACCGCCCTCCAGAACCGCTGGGAGGACGCGTTGGCGATCAGCGAGGAGATGCTCGAGCGCTTCCCGCCCGACGCCGAGACGTTCAATGCCAAGGGCCGCGCCCTGAGCGCCCTTCGGCGCTACCCGGAGGCGTTTGAGGCCTACCAGGAATCGCTCCGCCTCGACCCCCCCAACATGATCGCCCGCCGCAACCTGCAACGCCTCGACATCCTGCGCAACCGTGACGTGGCGAACCGGCTCAGCGACGTGCCGGTCGTCGTCGCGGCCATCCCTCGCACCAACGTCTTCATCGAGGAGGTCGGCAAGACCTGGCGGGGTGAACTCGTCAACGCCACCGACACCGGGACCCTGAACGAGGTCTCGACCGGCGAGCAACTCGAGATGGTGATCGACGGGGAACGCCTCTACGTCGAGGACCAGCACGGCACCCGGCTCGGCGAGTTCGACGCCGACACGGCCAGGAGGGTGATCGAGTTGACCGGGGGCGGCAACCGCTACGAGGTCTACGCCCTCGGCATCACCACCCAGAGCATCGCCGTGATCCTGCGCGAGGTCTACCGCGACCCACGCCTGGCGACCAGGGTCTCCTTCCCGGGGAAGATCAAGGCGACCCGGGCCTACCTCCGCGAGCGGGACTTGCTCATGCAGCGGGACGAGGCCGACTTCCTCGACGCCGGGGACGATGACGACCTGGACGACGACGAGGACTCTGGCCGTGTCCGGGACCCGGGCGACGACATCGAGGGGCCGGACAACGAGGCGGCTAGCTATGTCCCCAGCGGCACCCGGATCGAAGAGGACGACGAGAACGCCGTCTGATTGCTCCCGGCCGTGTCGCCCCGCTCCGAGTCCGTCATCCCCACACGTCGCGACGCGGTATCAGGGTGATGACGGGCTCGTGAGCAGCCACGCCCCCCGTCGCTCGAAGGCCACTTGCCCAGCCTGGAACCGGGCCGCGACGGCCTCGCCGTCGCCGATCACCCAGGCGAACCGCGCCTCGTCGGCAGGGTCGGGATCGGTATCGAGGACCCTCTGGGCACCATCGAACGGGACCTCCCCGCGAGGCGTCGCGGCGACCACTAGGTGACCTGAACCAGGCACGTCGGCGGTGACCTGCCGGGGGGCCTGGACCACGACGGTGGCCGCGACGAGACCGGACTGGCTCGCCCCTTCGACCTCCCCCAGTGCCGGCACGATCAAGATGTTCGACGCTCCCCGCCCGATGATGATCCGCCACGCGTCACCGGCGGGATCGAGGTCGGGTTCGAGGTCCACACCCACGCCATCGTGGAGTTCCATGCGGATCGAGCGCCGGATCGTCGTCACCCCGGCCCCGTCCAGAGCGCCGTCCTGGCCGGGGGTCGCAGGTGGCACGATCGCCATCGTCAGCCGAGGTCGCCGGTGGCGAAGGACGTGGTCCGCCACGGCGGCCTCGACTCCCCGCCCGGCGGAGATCAGGATGTCGAGCCGGGGCGCGGTGGGCCGGGCGACGCTCGCGTAGGCGCGGTCGAAGGCGTTCGGGTCATCCCCGGCGGCGATCAGGAGCCGCGATCTCGATGTCCGCACGAAGACGGACAGGGCCGATCCGGAGCCCAGGGCGATGACCTCGGTCGTGCCGGTGACGTCCCGCCAACCGTCCGCCACGAGCGCCGTCGCGGCGGCGGAGGTCGTCAAGAGGGCCGCGAGCCCGGCCACGGCGGCCCGCCGGGTGAGGGGGAGTCGGTGGGCGGCCTGTCCCGGTGCCAGGCCAGGTGGCCCGGCGCGGACCGCGCCCGGATCAGACCTCGCCATCGGTGTCGAGCACGACCAGCGTCACGGTCGCCCCGGCGGGGACCGTCTCGCCCAGGGTCACCGGCTCGTCATCGGTCTCTACCGAGACCACGTCGCCGTCGTCGATGGTCAGATCCCCGGGGTTGAGGCCGAGGTCCTCCAGCGCGCCGGCATCGACGATGCGGTCATCCTCGACCGTCAGGCCGGCGGTCTCGAATTGTGCCCGGACATCGGCCGCCGGCCGGCCGATGACATCTGCCGGCACGACCACCTCGTCGCCCCGGCTGACGAACAGGGTGACGTCGTCTCCGATCGAGACGCGCGAGACGGGCGAGAACCGAATGACCGACCCCGCCTCCACCTCGTCGCTGGTGACAGGCTCGACCAGCGCGTTGATCCCCTCCCCCGCCAGGATCTCCCTCGCCTCGGCCTCCGGCTTCCCCGTCAATCCCAGTGCCACCAGGTCCACCACGGGGGAGCCGAGGCTTGGCCGGATCATCACCGATCTCCCCTGCTGCCAGGTCACGTCGGCCGGCGGGTCTTGCTCGGCGACCAGATCGACCGCGACGAGCGGGTCGTAGACCGCCTGGCCCAGATCGACCAGGAACCCGCGCGACGTCAGCGCGTCAATCGCCGATTCGATGTCCAACCCCACCACGCCCGGCACCGGGACCGCCCCCATGGCGTCCGCGGTCGCCGTCGGCGGGGCGACCGTTGCCGTGACCGCGGCCACCTCGGCGGCCGGAGTCTCCCCCGGGGCCAGTGTCGCGGACGGTGCCGCGTCAGGCGACTGGCCGAGGCCCAGGCGGCCCTCCGCGAGCGCGGCACCCACCACGACCAGGGCGATCAGGACGAGCAACGTGGCTACGCCGGCGAACCAGGTCCCACACCCGATCCCGGTCTGGACCGTGGCCGCCCTCGTCGTGCCGCCAGCGCCCGCCGGTCGCCCGGTGAAGGCGATCTGGTCTTCCCCCGGAGCGCGGCGACCATCGGCGGGCTGCTCCCACGCCGTCCGTGGCGGGCTGGGGAACGAGACGACCGTGGTCGTACCGCCGCGTCGCTCACGATCGGACGGTGCCGCCGCGGTACCCAGCGTGGTCACGGCGACGGGAGGGGACGCGGCGATTTCCTCCCACCGCGACAGGTCCTCGGCGAAGGCCCCGGCGGTGGTGTACCGCCGGACCGGATTCTTCTCCAACGCCCGCAGGACGGCCCGGTCGACCGCCGGGTCGAGGTAGGGCCGGGCCGCCGAGGGCCGGGGCGGCGGGGTCTCGATGTGGTGGAGGGCTACGCCGATCGGGGTCGGGGCGGTGAACGGCAACATCCCGGTCAGCATCTCGAAGGCGACGATGCCGAGCGAGTAGACATCCGAGGCCGGCGTCGCCATCAGGCCGTTGGCCTGCTCGGGGGAGATGTACTGGACCGTTCCCAGGGCGGTGCCGATCTCGGTCAACTGGCCGTCGGCGATCGTCTGGGCGATCCCGAAGTCGACCACTTTGGCCGTCCCCTCGGGATCGACCATGATGTTGTGCGGCTTGACATCGCGGTGGACGACGCCCCGCTCGTGGGCATAGTCGAGGGCGGAAGCCACCTGCTCGACCAGGGCGGCGACATCGTCGGGATTGAATGGGGCATCGTCTTGGATGATCTGTTTCAGGCTCTCGCCCCGGATGAACTCCATCACGATGTAGGGGACGTCCCCCTCTTCCCCGACATCGAAGATGTCGATGATGTTGGGGTGGCTGAACGACGCCGCGGCCTGGGCCTCCCGCTCGAACCGGGTCCTGGTCCCGGCGTCACGAGAATAGGGCGGGGCCAGCACCTTGACCGCCACGTCGCGGCTCAGCAGGAGGTCGAACCCGCGATAGACGCGGGCCATGCCCCCCTCACCGATCAGGCGATCGATGCGATAGCGCCGGTTGACGATCGTCCGTTCCACGGTGGCAGGTGCCTCCCGGCCCCGATTCTACCAGCCGGGCCCGCCGACCCGCCGTTCTCCCACGTGCAAGGGACGGACCATCCGCCCGCCCACGCTCGTCCCTCATACGAACGACCGGGGACGGATTACGGTTTCCTCGCCCATCGCGCGGCCGGGTCCTGGACGGTGGGGATCCCGACCGCTGGCAACGACACCGGCCCGGCGATCGCCGTCCAGGGAGGGGGATGAACGGTGGCCAGCAAGCGCTGCCGTGCCGTCTCCGCGGACCGCTCATCGGGATAGACGCCGTAGAGGCTCGGCCCCGCACCGGAGAAGGCGACGGCGGCGGCGTCCCGCCGCAGGGCCGCCTCGATCCCGGCCAGTTCCGGCCACCGCTCCAGGAGAGGACGCCGGAAGGCATTGGCATACCCCGCGAGGCCGGGCGTCCCGCTCAGCCGGAGGCTCTCGACCAAGACCCGCACCCGCTCGCCGGACGACAGGTCATCCGGCGCCAGGGCGGCGTAGAGGGCGGGAGTCTTCCGGGCCAAGGGCCGTCCCAACACCGGCAGGACGACGAGGTAGGTGACGCGGTCCACCATCGGGAGAGGTTCAACGACGTCACCCCGGCCCGTGACCAGCGCCGCGCCCCCGTTGAGGAACAGCGGCACGTCGCTGCCGATGCCGAGCGCCAGGGCATGGAGTTCCTCGTCGCCCACCGGGTCGGGCATCAGGGCATTGACGGCCCGCAGCACGGCCGCCGCGTCGCTGCTCGCCCCACCCAACCCGGCGGCAGAGGGGATACCCTTCGTCAGGGTGATCGAGAGCCCGTGGGCGAGGGGTCGCACGGCCACGAGCGATTCCGCGGCGACGGCGGCGAGATTCGGTCCGGGTTCCCCCCCCACGGGAACGGGAATCGGCAAACCCGTCAGATCGACCGAAATGCCCGTCTCGACCGTCGCCGACACGGTCACCGTGTCGTAGACACCGATGGTCTGGACCACCGTCGCGATGTCGTGATAGCCGTCAGCGCGGCGCCCGATCACCTCCAGGCCGAGGTTGAGCTTGGCCGGGGCGAGGACCGTCGCGCTGACGGCCACCCGTCCAGGCGCCGTCATCGCCGCGACACGATCGACCGGGGACGCAGGGCATTGACCGCCAGCCACTCCGCGACCGTGAGGGTCTGGGCCCGGCGGTCCGGGGCGATCCCGGCCGCGCCGAGCCAGTCCCTCACATCCGCCTTCGGTAGGGCGAGGGTGTCGGCCAGGGAGTTGGCGAGCTGCTTCCGCTTCTGCTGGAACCCGGCCGAGACGATCGTGAAGAACAAGGCCCGCTCCTCCCCCTCGACGGGGACGTGGTCGTGGACATCGAGCACGACGACCGCCGACTCGACGGCGGGGGGCGGGAAGAAGACATCGGGCGGCACGGTGAAGGCGATCCTTGGCTCGGTGTAGAGCCGGGCCGCGACGCCGAGGATCGAGAGACGCGGCGGGGTCGCCGTGATCCGCTCGGCGACCTCCTTCTGGACCATCAACACCAGGCGCCGGGGCCGGTGAGGCTGTTCGAGCAGGTGGCGCAGAATGGCAGTCGCGACCGAGTAGGGCAGGTTGGCGACCACGGTGAAGGGCGTCCCGTCCGCCACGACCGACGCGGTCGGCACGGTCAGCGCATCCGCCTCGACCAGGCGGAACCGGTCCAGGTCACCGAACGTGACGAAGAGCTGGGCGGCTAGCTTGGCATCCAGCTCGATCGCGACCAGGCTGGCTCCCGTCGCCAGGATGCCCTCGCTGAGGATACCGAGGCCCGGCCCGATCTCGACCACGGTGTCGCCCGGCCCGATCCCCGCCGCCGTCACGATCTGATCGATCACGGCGCGGTCGAGGAGGAAGTTTTGCCCCATCCCCTTGCTTGGACGGACCTCGATCCGGTCGAGCAACGCGCGCCAGGCGGGCAACGAATCCGGCAGACGCGACAGTTCACCCGTCGGGGGGCGTTCGACCGATCTCGTCCCGGCGGTGTCCCGATCGGTCATCCCCGCGCTCACCGGACGGTGACACCCTCGCCGGCCGACACCGACCCGATCGCCCAGGCGCCGGCACCCGCCTCGCGGAAGGCATCCATCATGGCCGAGAGCCGGTCGGCCGCGACGCTCAGCAGCAGGCCACCCGAGGTCTGCGGGTCCCAGAGCAACGCTTCCAGATCCTCCGGGACCCCCGCCCCGACCCACACCCGGCCAGTCTCGGTCGCGAAGTGGTCTCGATTCCGGCCTAGGCCACCCGCCCGGTGCCCAGCGGCGGCGTACGCCCGGGCCCCCGGCAGCAGCGGAACGGAGGCGGCCTCGACGTCGAACGCCACGCCGCCCTTCTCGGCCATCTCGGCCAGGTGACCCAGCAGGCCAAACCCGGTGATGTCGGTACAGGCGTTCGGGCCGACGGTGCCAGCCGCGACGGCGGCGGCCCGGTTCAATGTCAGCATCGAGTCGATCGCCGCCCGGACATGCGCCGGGTCCGCCGCCTCCCGCTTCAGCGCCGTGGTCACGACCCCGGTCCCGATCGGCTTGGTCAGCACGAGCGTGTCCCCGGGCGTCGCCCCCCCCTTGGTCCAGACCCGGTCCGGGTGGGCGAACCCGGTCACGCAGAGACCGTATTTCGGCTCCGGATCATCGACGGTGTGCCCCCCAGCGACCGCGCCGCCCGCCTCCGCGACCTTCGCCGCCCCCCCTTCGAGGATGGCGACCAGGATCTCGACCGGCAGATCCGACGGGAAGGCGGCGATGTTGAGGGCCAGCGAGACCGAACCGCCCATCGCGTAGATGTCGCTCATGCTGTTCGCGGCGGCGATCGCGCCGAAGGTGTGGGGGTCATCGACGATCGGCGAGAAGAAGTCCACCGTCTGGATCATCACCAGGTCGGCGGACACGCGGAAGACGGCCGCGTCGTCGCTGGTCTGGAGACCGACGAGCAGGTCCGGGTGGCTATGGGTGGCGAGTGTTCCCCCGCGCAGCACCTGCGCGAGTGCCCCGGGGCCAAGCTTCGACGCTCAGCCGGCAGCCCTCGCCAGCGTGGTCAGGCGGATCTCGTCGCGGTCGTGCAAAGCTGCTCCTTGGTCAAACGATTGATCCAGGCTCAAATGGCTGTGGCACGCCTGAACAAAGCCGACACCGAGCCCTATGCGGTTCGAGGATATTGTAGGACGATATCATCCGGATCTTCGAACTGTCGAGAACTACGTCAGCACGTGGCACTCCGTCATCAGTCAGCCATTTGTATGGTCAATGAGTATGGGGGGAACGTATGGACACTGTGATCTTGCTCATCGCGGCGGCGATCCTGGCCACTCTGGCCGTCTGACTCATCACTCTCTCGACGCCCGCTGACTTTCGCTCGATATGGACGACGCTTGCGAAATGGAAACGACAATTTGAGGGAGTCGATGAAGTTTGGTCCAGGATCCCGAAATCGTACATGGTGAATTATCGAGACTATCTCAACTCCTACAATTGGCAACAGCGACGTCAGTTTATTCTGCAGCGTGATGGGCATCGCTGTCGCCAATGTGGAGATGCGTATCGTCTCGAGGTCCATCATCTGACCTACCGTCGGCTCGGCCGGGAACATCCCAACGACCTCATGACACTCTGCCGACCATGCCACGAGTCTGTCCATCAACGTATCAAACAGTCACGGCGATGGGTGAAGTCGTCGAGGCAGCGCTGGTCCTCAAGATCAACAGTCCGCCGATGGTCTCCGAAACCTTCCAGAGCGCGCCAAGGGGACCGATCTCGATACGCTGGCCGTAGCAGCCCAAAGCGGCGAGGAAGTCGCCGGAGATATTAGGTCTCATCCATGACATCCGAGATGACGTGACCCCCGAAAACTGGTCCAGGGATAATG
>JACCVE010000321.1 GCA_013698285.1 Chloroflexia bacterium
GACACCGCCCCCGTCCGCCGCACCCCGACCACCCATCTTATGGAAGGAACGATCCTGACCATGACTGACGCCCGCGATCCCGACCGCGATACCTATTACCTGACCGCCGCCATCGATTACCCCAACGGTGCCCCCCACATCGGCCACTCCCTAGAGAAAGTCGGCGTCGATGCGATGCGCCGCTACCAGCGTCTCCGGGGGCGCGACGCCCGCCTGACCATGGGCCTCGACGAGAACAGCCAACACGTCGTCACCGCCGCCGGCCGCAACGGGGTCGATGTCCAGACCTGGGTCGACCAGATGGAATCCGCGTTCCGCGCCGCCTGGTCGTCCCTCGGCATCGAGCCGGACGCCTTCGTTCGCACCAACGCCGACCCCCGCCACGCCGAGGCCTCGCGCGAGCTCTATCGCCGCGCCCGGGCCGCCGGCGACATCTACCGCTCGACCTACGCCGGCTGGTATTGCCCCAACTGCAACGCCTACTACACCGACGACGACCTGATCGAGGGGCGCTGCCCGCTCCACCCCAGCATCGTGCCGGAATGGCTGGAGGAGGAGAACGACTTCTTCGCCCTCAGCAAATATGGCGATCGCCTGCTCGCCCACATCGAGGCCAACCCCGACTTCATCTTGCCCCGGCCCCGGGCCGCGGAAGTGGTCGCCACCATCCGCCAGGGCCTGCGCGACTTCTCCGTCTCCCGGGCCCTCAAGCCGGACCGCGAGCCCTGGGGCATCCCCGTCCCCGGCGACGACGGCCAGGTCCTCTACGTCTGGTTCGACGCCCTGACCACCTATCTCACCGGGATCGGCTTCCCCGACGACGAGGGGTATCGTGCCTACTGGCCGGCCGACGCCCACGTCATCGGCAAGGACATCACCCGCTTCCACTGCCTCTACTGGCCGGCGATGCTGCTCTCGGCCGGCTTGCCGCTCCCGCGCCACGTCGTCGTCCACGGCTTCCTGACCGCCGAGGGCCAGCGCATCTCGACGACCACCGGCAACGTGATCGACCCGGTCGCGGTCACCGCCGAGTTCGGCACCGACCCGGTCCGCTATTACCTGCTGCGCGATGTCTCCTTCGCCTCCGACGGCGACTTCTCCCGGGCCAACCTGATCCGCCGCCACAACGACGACCTCGCCAACGACCTGGGCAACCTGCTCAACCGGATCGTCTCCATGACCGGTCGCTACCGGGGCGGCACCGTGCCGGAGCCGGTCGAGGAGACCGAGGCCGAGGTCGACCTCCGCACCGTTGCCGGTGTCGCCCGCCAGGCCGCCGAGGACGGATTCACCGCCTGGACGATGGACCGGGCCATCGACGGCATCTGGACCCTGGTCCGCCGGACCAATCAATACCTGGAAGGGCGCGAGCCCTGGAAGCTGGCCAAGGACCCGGCCAACGCCGCCGCCCTGGATACCACCCTCGGCTCCGCCGCCGAGGCGATGCGCCTGGTCGGGATCTACCTCGCCCCGGCGATGCCGGGCACGGCCGACCGGATCATGGCCCAACTCGGACTGCCCCCGGTCGCCGACGGCGACTGGACATCGAAGGGCACCTGGGGCGCGGCCAGGGTCAGCCATGTGGTCCCGGCTGGCCCCCTCTTCCCCCGCATCGAAGTCGAGCCCACCGCCTGATACGGAACCGCCGGCAGCGTCCATGCTCCATACGCATCGTCGGGCAGGACCTCGTGTCCTCCCGGGCCTCCGTGAGGGGGCGTTCCGGTAGTCTTCAGTGCTCCGATGGTTGTTACGGAATCCGGATCTCACTCACCCATCAGCAGCACCGGTGGTGACCTTATCGCCGCGCCACCGGGGCCTGAGAGGAAACGAAGTCCGCCCCGATGTCGGACATCCAACGTCTCCGCTGTATCCGGATTCCGCATGAACCGGTCATGATCAGCCACCACGCACACGTAGGGGAGGACCTCATGTCGGGGAGGGCCTCGTGTCCTCCCGGGCCACGGCGATGCGTCATCCCAGTGAACCCGGACACTCCGAGGTCAGGGTCATCGACCGGGTTCCGTACGGTCGGGACCGGGAGAGTGATCGGCGAGGGCTGGATGATTCGAGCGTCCGGGGAAGGCTCACCACGGAACGAATCGCGCGCCGACGGCTGGGTCCAGGCGCTCGACCCGTCCCTGTCGCCGTCCGGCACCCGGCACCGTCACGGACGGTGCAGCTTACCGCGGCCCGGTCACGGCGCGGCTGGACCGCGGGTCGCTCAG
>JACCVE010000476.1 GCA_013698285.1 Chloroflexia bacterium
ACCCAGATGTCGCCGGGGGGTGGGGGGAGGCTGGCTCGCTCGGCCTGTGGGGTGTCCGCGTGGTTCCCTTCGACCCGCGGACCGGTGGTCCCGGAGGGATCAGGGCGACCGAGCCGCCGAACGAGAGCGCCGTCGAGCGGCAGTGGGAACAGGAACAGCGTCGCTACCCCGCCCTGCCGCGGCCGTTCATCGATTCGCCGGCCGCGCTGGCCGGGTTCGCCAAGCTGGGTCCGGTCGCCGTCCCCACGGGCCGGCCCCCGACCCTGGGCGGCCTGGTCGGTGAGGACGGAAAGGCCGTCTGGGAGCTGTGGCTCGCCGGTCGGATCTACCGGCTGCCGTTGGCGGTATCTCCCTTCGAGGGCCTCGGTGGGCCGTACAACCCGGGCCGCCTCGGGCGCCCCGGCGACCCGGTCGAGCGGGTTCCGTCCCGGTGACCGCACCTCTGACTGGTCTTGATCCAGTCTCCGCGAGCGGGCCGGCCACGTCTGGACCAGAAGGTCACGACGGCGACCGGTTCGGGCTCTTCGCCGACCGTGCGGGGGCGCTCGGCGTGACGGTGACCCGCGTGGCCACCGTCGCCGGGGCGGCGGAGACCATCTGGGGACTGGCCAGGGAGGGCGATCACCGGACCGTGATCGTCGCGGCGGGGGTCACGGTTGCCCTGCCGGGACTAGACGCCGCGCTCGCCGGGCACGGGATCGAGGTCGATCCTGCGGGCGACGCCGCCCGGACCCGCGACGCGCCGCTCGGCATCAGTTGGGCGGCGACGGCGATCGCCGAGACGGGCTCAGTTCTCCTGGCGGAGCCGACCCTGGACGACCGGGCCGTGGGGATGCTCGTCGCGACCCACGTCGTGCTCTGTCCAGCCGCCGGGCTGCGGGCGACGCTGGAGGATGCAGCGGACGCCCTCCGCGCCATCGCTCGGCAGCCCGGCGGCAGCTACGCGACCCTGGTCACGGGACCGAGCCGGACCGCTGACATCGAGCGGGTCCTGACCGTCGGCGTGCAGGGTCCGTCCCGGGTGGTGGTGATCTTCATCGACGAGCCCTGACCGGCTTCGCGATCTGGGGAGCCCGGCCACCGTCACCGGGTGGCGATCGTCCTCGGAGTTTGCAGGTACAGCCGACGGGAGAGAAAATGGACCCAAGGCCCCGCCGCACGGAGGCGGGCGATCCGCGATGTGAGCCAGGGGATGAACGATGACCACGATCGACGGCACGGCTGATACCCGTCCCACTCCACCGTCCGCCGCCGGGCCGATCGAGATGACCGGCACAACCATCGACTATCTCCGGGCGACGATCCTCATGAAGGTCGAGGGGTTGGACGATACCGCCCTGCGTCGCTCGCTGGTGCCGTCCGGGGTGACGCTGCTCGGGATGGTCAAGCACCTGGCGATGGTCGAGCGGTTCTGGTTCCAGATCGTCTTCGCCGGGGCGGACATCCCCGTCCCGTGGACCGATGCCGATCCCGACGCCGATTGGCGCGTAGAGCCTGGCGAGACGACGGCCGACATCATCGCCCTCTACCGGGAGGAGGCCGAGCGGTCGCGGGCGATCGTCGCCGGCGCGGCCTGGGACGACCTCGCGCAGCGCCCGGGCCACACGCAGACCCTCGGCTGGGTCCTGACCCACATGGTCGAGGAGACCGCCCGTCACTGCGGCCACGCCGACATCCTGCGGGAGTTGACTGACGGCGCGACCGGGAAGTGACCGCATGGTCTCCGTCGGCGCGGCGCCTGGATCAGAATGGCCGACCGACCAGCATCAGACGAATGACCGATCTGGAACAGCACCGTGTCGCCGCTCGACGGAGAGATCCGGAGAACAAGATGACACAGCATATCAGGATGGAAAGGGTCGCTCGTCGTCGATCACCCAGTGCACTCGCGCCCGTGTCGAGGGCGATCCTCACCGGCATGGCGATCGCCTTCACGGTGCTGACGATCCTTGGTTCGACCATGTTCCGGACGAGACGCGTTTGGGAAAATGGCGATGGGACCGTTGGCCGCCAGTCGCGGGGGCGAGAACTGGCGACGGCTCCTCACTGAGCGGGAACACCCGCTCGAGATCCAACCGTCGTCGGATTACGTGCTCACCATCGCGCCCGGCCTTCCGGTGGTCACGGCCCGCGCGACGCTGGGCGCGATCGTGGCAGTCGCGTTGGCCCTTGCGTACCTTTGGTCGTGGTGGGCACTTCCGCGGGTAAATCGGCCAATGCGTCGGGTAAATCGGCCAATGCGTGACGAGGAATCGGTTCGCGGTGTTGGCGGAATGGGATGATCGCCCCGGGGATTGCCGGTGACGCAGGGGAGATATTGGATAGCTGCCGGGGCGGTGGTTTCGATCGCGGGCAGTCCGGGACGACGTGGCGCCGGATGACGGCGCGCCAACATCATCAAGAGAATCGCGATCAGCGGAGGCGCCGTACGTCGAGGTCGCGCGGAAGTGGCTCGATGAACAATTCCACGCGATCGAAATGCTGGAGGCGCGAGTCATATGGAATCCGGATGATCACTCGATCAGAGGAGCGCCGGTCATCACCGAAACGCCGCACCGCCGTGGCCATGGAGGACACAAGGTCCTCCCCTACGATGGACATCGAACATCGACGCTTCATCCGGAGTCCGTATTATCAAAAGTAAAAGCACCGTTTTGCCTTCTGGGCGTTTGCTTGGTCGATTCGCGGTGTCGTCGTCACACACTCGTTTTGTCGCAGACGATAGTTCCGAGTGCGGGACGAAACTATTCTGTATGGGCCCGTGAGAACCCTCCATCCCCACAGGTGCAAACCGTCCCACGCTCACGAGCCCCGGTTGGCGACACTATCCCGTGACGATGCCCATCCCGGGTATGAGGTCGATCCGCACCGCCGACGGTCGTCCGTCGCCACCGGTCTCGGCATCCGATGGGGTGACGGCCCGGACCCAGCCGGGGCCGTCGGCCGGGGTGTCGATCTGGTACCAGACATCGTAGGCCCCGGCTCCCGTCGTGGCGCGGCCGGGATCGCCGGTCCGGATCGCGAGGAGGGGGAACGACGTGCCCGGATCGAGCGGCAGGGTGCCGATCCGTTCTGACCCGGGGTCCGCCTCGGGCGCCGACCAGACGGATGTCTGGTCCGCCGACGGGGACTGGGTGACCACCACCTCGCCGAGGGGGACCTCTCCGTCGTCCGGGGTGGGGAGGGCCAGGTCGTTGATGACGTGGGTCGGGTTGAGCCAGCCCTGATCGACGGGCAGGTCCGGGGCCTCGATCGGCCAGTAGCCGGGGCCCGGCGGGCAGCCGGGGCCGCATTGAAATCCGTAGCGGGGGGCGTCGCCGTTCACCTCGGTCGTGGTGAGAAAGGTTCGGACCTCGACGTGGAGGTGATTGGGGGTGTCGTCGCCCCGATCGAGGACCGTGCCGAGGGACTGACCGCGAACGACGGCGTCGCCCTCGACGACGGTCAGGGTGGGGTCGAGGTGGCCATACATCGAGTACAGGTCCTCGGCGTGCCGGACGATCACGACCCGGCCGGGGTACTCGGAGCCCGCGAAGACGACCTCGCCCTCGCCGATCGCCAGCACGGCCGCCCCCGCCGTGTCCCCCTCGACGGCGTACCAGTCTTCACCGGTGTGCCAGTAGCCGGGCAGGTACCAGGTGTTCTCCGTGGTGAATCCGTGGCGGATCAGGAAGCCGTCGCCGGAGAGTCCATCAGGGAGGCCTATGGGGTAGGAGAACGGGCTGGCGACAGACTCGTCCTGCCGCACGAGGGCGTGGACGGGATAAGCCAACGCCGGAGACAACAGGGCGGCGCGGAGGATCGTGCGGCGGTCAAGTCGAGTCAGCATCCGGTTACTCCTCCGGGTCGGGGTCCGGCCTTCGTCTCCCGCCGGAGCAGCTCGGGCGGTCAGGTCGCCGTTTGACTGGCAGATGTTCCCGAGCATCGATCACCGCGATGGGCGGTTCCCGGCCCGGGTGGTGAACGATGCCCTTCTCTCGGTGCTACTGGCGTGCGCAGACCCGGAGGTTCCCCGGGAGAACTTCAGCGGACCGCTGGTCGTCTTGCTGGGTGATCTAGGAGGAATCGAAATCGAGTGCTTGTTGTCGAGGGAGCCATCCGACCCGAGGAGCGTTCGCCTCGCCCTGATCACATGTCCAGCATGTAGTGTAAAGGTGTGTGGCTAGGTGCCGGCGGTCGCCGAGCGCACGGACGCTGGCTCGGTTTGGCGCGACTTGGGGTGGGAACAGGACTACGGCCCGGACGAGCCGGATCTCTATGATCTCAAGACCTACCCAGGAATCGGTCCGTTATATTCGAGCCGGAGCCGTACGAGCGAGTGATGTGGGAGATGAGCGTGGTGCCGGTCGGAGCGTGGAAGCCGTCGTCGATATGGACACCTGCCGAGTATCGGTGTCCGGAAACGCTAACGGGGCGGCCAGAATCGTCTCCGGGCGCCCCGTTGGCAAGCGTCCTGGACGAACTTAGTTCCCGGACGGGGAGCTGTCCATCCAGCCGCTCATCGCATCGGCGGCGGAGCGGTCGATGTGGACGTGCTCGTCGATCTGGGAGACCCAGCTCAGCGGGATCCAGTGGTGCTGGCCATCGCCGCTGTCGTTCTTGGTGAGCTTGATCGCGTCGCCATCGAGGTGGTCGACGAGGCCGACCTGCTGGTCGTCGGTGCCGAGGACCGGCATGTGTTCGCTGATCTGGCTGGTATCCATGGATTTCACTCCTATCTGTGGCAGAGGCGTGCGGCCGCACGGCGCGTGGGACGTGCCACGCGTTGTGCTCCAGGTAAGCAGGAGCCGTACCAACGGCGACGACCGGTGCCGGGTGCGGTGGCGGTCGTCACACGGTCGCTCGCGACGTACCCCTCCGGTTTGATGCGGGCTCATCTGGCCCGTAGCGATGTGCGATCGAGCGCGGGAGGCCTGGGCCGGAGCCGCTATCGCGGGGTAGCAAGGTGGGACCGGGGGCCCGGGTGATGCCGGACGATCATGCCGGACCACCCACGGCCTACGCGCCACCGGTGCTCTGGTCCCGCCAGGAGTATTGGGGAGTCCAGTCGAGTAGCCGGGCGATCTTGGCGGAGCTGAAGGCGGAGGCGAAGTCGTCGTGCCCGGGGTCGATGCGGTCGTAGCCGGGATAGTGGGCGGCCATCAGTTCAGAGAGGGGGCGGTCGGCGCTCGTGTCGGCGGCCGCGATGAGGAAGACCTCGTTTCCCGTGGTGGTGCCGGTGATGGCGGCGAGGTAGGCGCCGCCGACATCCCGGGCGTCGATGTAGCTCCAGAAGTTGAACGCGCCGGTGGCGGGGTCGTCACGCCGGGCCCGGAGGACGTGGTACTCGTCCGGGGCGATGACATTGTTGATGCGGAGGCCGATGAAGGCAGTGCCGGGGTAGCGGACGGCGAGCGACTCGGCGATGACCTCGCCCAGGTATTTGCTGAGGGCGTAGGCGTTGGGGGACGGGTGGCGCTCGCTCTCGTCGAAGGGGATGCGAGTCGGGACGACACCTTCGTGGATGAGTCCGGTGGCCATCTCGCTGGAGGCATAGGCGACCCGGCTGACGCCGAGGTCGCCGGCCGCCTGGAGCACGTTGTAGGTCGAACTGACATTGTTCGAGAAGACATCGAGCCTGGACTGGCCACTCGGGGATGGGTTGGCCGCCAGGTGGCAGACGGCCCCCGGCCGGAACTGGAAAAATGCGTCGTAGACCTCGCCGGCGTC
Organism: Chloroflexia bacterium; assembly: GCA_013698285.1. GTDB lineage: Bacteria > Chloroflexota > Chloroflexia > Thermomicrobiales > UBA6265 > JACCVE01. The sequence continues at coordinate 5,710 of JACCVE010000476.1, forward strand.
GGTGAGATCGACGCGGCAAAACTCCCCGGGGAGGTCGAGCCCGTGGGCGGGGCGGGCGAAATCGAGGTTGACAACCTCGTGCCCCGCGGCGGCGACGACGCGGACGACTTCGCGGCCAGCCTTGCCGCTTCCGCCGGTGACGATGACGCGCATCTGGGTGCTCCTGTGGTGATGGTTTTGAGTGGTCATGTCCACGGTCGGCTGGACGCGAATATCGGATCGCGACCCGGCGACCCACCGACGAAAAGGCTCCGAGATTGGCCGGGGCGGACCCGTCACGCGCGATCGACGGAGGACACCAGGTTGCCTGACCACCGGGTCGATGGTGGCGATGTCATCGTGCCGAGGGTGGATCGACGGAGCTGCACCAGTTTGATCCCGACATCGTCATCGTACACGGCCCCGTCACGCTCGAACCAGCTTCCCATGTCAACGAGACCGTGGGTGCCGGAGCGACGATCGACGGAGCGGACAATGTCCGCCGAGTGGTCGAGGTCACGGTCGGCCTTGCGAATGCCGAGGGCACCGCTCTGGCCGCGCTCGGTCCACCCGGCCATGGCGGCGAGCACGGTTCAGCGGTCGGGACAACCGATTCCCCGTCATTGGCCCGGCGAATGCCGCCCGACCGGCAGTCTCGACAAACCTGCCGGATGCCGATATCGTTGCCTCCAGGCGAACGGGCGTTCGGGCATCGGTGGAGTGACGATGGCGGCGAGGCGACGGGGCCGGGGCCGGAATCGATCCCTGGTCCGATGGGCCACCCTCCGGTTGTCCGTCGTCGCCGTGGCCGTCCTCGGGGCCGCGCTGGCGTGGGAGACGGCGCCCTTGGCCGTCGTGGGGGCCGGAGCCGGACTCTTCCTGATGCTGCTGGTGCGGCTGTGGTGGCGGGTGCGGCGACGGCGGGCACGGTTGGGCGAGATGCGGTCGCTGCGGGGGTTGTTGGCCCTGTCGCCGGCCGAGTTCGAGTTCGCGGTCGCCGACCTGTTCCGGGCCCGGGGCTACGACGACATCCACCGCGTCGGCGGGTCGGGCGACTTGGGCGTGGACCTCATCGGCCGCGACCGTGATGGTTGCCTGGTGATCGTCCAATGCAAGCGGTATGGTCGGGAGAACCGGGTCGGCTCGCCGGCGATCCAGAGCTTCATCGGCATGGCCGTCCACCACCGGGCCGAGCGGGGCGTCGTCGTCACGACCTCCACCTACACCTTGCCCGCCACCCGCCTTGCGGCCCAGGCGCCGCTGCCGATCTCCCTGATCGACGGGACGGGTCTCGTCCGGCTCGCGAGCCGCGCCCACGACGACGCGCGGGACTGGTGACGGGCCTTGGACACGACCGGCCATCCGACCAGGAATACCGTGAGGTCGTCCGGCAAGGGTCTGGCCGGGCTTGCCCCGGGGCCGTCGCTCTGGAACAATCCCGGCCATGCACACGACGGACCGGGCGACTCAGCCTAAGACGCCGGCGGCCGGGGCCACGGACGCGGCCCTGCACGACCATCCCCGCGACGGCCACGGGGCGGTCCATGACCCGTTCCGGCAGCGGTACGCCACCGCCCTCGCCAACCCGCGCCTGTCCCGTAACCTCACCGCCTTTCAGCGGTCGTGGCGCGACTCCCGTCGCGACGCCGTGGCCGAGGTCGATTTCGCCGCGTTGCGAGGCCGGCTCAAAGCCGTCAAGACCGACGTCGTGGCGAACCTCGACCGCTACCTCGACCAGTTCCAGGCGGCCGCCGAGACGGCGGGGGTGACCGTCCACCGCGCCCCGGACGCCGAGGCGGCCGTCGCGATCGTGCGGGACCTGGCCACCGCCCACGGGGTGCGGGTGATCGCCAAATCGAAGTCGATGGTCAGTGAGGAGATCGACCTCAACCACGCCCTGCTGCCGGCCGGGATCGACACGGTCGAGACCGACCTCGGGGAGTGGATCGTCCAATTGCTCGGGGAGCGGCCGAGTCACCTGGTGATGCCCGCGATCCACCTGGCCCGGCAGCAGGTCGGGGCGGTCTTCACCGAGAAGCTTGGTCGCCCGGTCTCGGCCGACGATGTCGGGGAACAGGTCCGGGTGGCGCGGGACGAACTGCGGGAGGTCTTCTTCACCGCCGGGATGGGGATCACCGGGGCCAACGCCCTGGTGGCAGAGTCCGGCACCGTGATGATGACCACCAACGAGGGGAACGGTCGCCTCTGCTCGTCGCTGCCGCCGGTCCACGTCGTGCTGGCCGGGATCGAGAAGCTGGTCCCGACCTTCGAGGACGCGATGACCCAGTTGCGGCTGCTCGGGCGCAGTGCCACGGCGCAGCGGCTGACGTCGTACTCGACGTTCATCACCGGCCCGACGCCGGGGCACGCGATGCACCTGGTCCTGCTCGACAACGGGCGGCGGCGGATGGCGAGCCTGCCGGAGTACCGGGAGGCGCTGCACTGCATCCGCTGCGCGGCCTGCGCCAATGTCTGCCCGCCCTACCGGGAGGTGGGCGGGCACGTCTTCGGTCACATCTACACCGGGGCGATCGGCCTGGTGGTGACCCCGTTCCACCACGGCCTCGACGCGGCCGCCGGGCCGCAGAGCCTCTGCCTCTCCTGCAATGCCTGCGAGACCGTCTGCCCGGTCGGCATCCCACTGCCGCGCCAGATCCTGGATGTCCGCCGGATGGTCGTCGAGGCGAAGGGCTTGCCGGTCGCCAAGCGGGCCGGCCTGGCCCTCTTCGCCCGGCCCCGGGCCTTCGACCTTGCGACGCGGGCCGGGCGGCTGGCCGGGAGACCGCTCACCCGACGCGGCGGGTTCGTCCGCTCCCGGCGGGTCCCGGTGCTACGCCGCCAGACGCGGTGGCGGAGTTTGCCCGCGTTGGCGCCTGTCCCCCTCCGGGATCGGGAGCGGACCCGGTCCACGGACGAGCGGACGAGCCGGCCGCCGGTCGTGCCCAACGGGGCCACCGGGATGTCGGTCGCCCTCTTTCCCGGGTGCCTGACCGACCGCCTCTATCCCGAGCAGGGTGAGGCCGTGGCGGCCACGCTGCGAGCCCTCGGGGTGCGGGTGACCCTGCCACTGGGCCTGCACTGCTGCGGCCTTCCCGCCAACAACAGCGGCGACGTGCCACACGCCGTCCGAATGGCCCGGCAGACGATCGAGACACTCGAGACGACCGGCACGGACACGGTCGTCTCCGGGAGCGCGAGTTGCGTGGCGATGATCACCCAGGACTACGCCCACCTGTTCCGCGACGACCTGTCCTGGCTGGCGCGGGCAGAGGCGGTGGCGGCCCGGACGATCGACTTTACCTCGTTCCTGGACCGGGTCGCCCGCCTCCCGGCCGGGTCTCTGGCGGCCGGTCCCGGCGAGGGTCCGGGCGAGGCGTTGGCCTACCACGACTCCTGCCAGGGGCTGAACGCCCTCGGGCTGCGGGCCGAGCCGCGGCGGGTGCTGGGCGAGGTCCTGGGCATCGAGGTCCGCGGCCTGGCCGAGGGGTCGCTCTGCTGCGGCTTCGGCGGGTCGTTCAGCTTCGACTACCCTGAGGTCGCCGAGCGGTTGATGAATCGCAAGCTGGACGATGCCGAGGCGACCGGGGCGACGACGCTGGTGACCGATAACCAGGGCTGCATCATGCACCTGCGGGGCGGCTGCGACGCGGCCGGGCGACCGCTGCGCGTCCGCCACCTGGCTGAGGTCGTGGCAGAGCGGTTGGCCGTCATCGAATCGCGAGGTCCCGCCCCCGAGAATGTGGTGTGAGCGCCGCGCTCCGGGACCAGTCGATCGCGGCACCGATGCCCCGGTGGCCGTTCGATCTCCCGGAGCCAGCGCGGCTCGCCCGTGCCGCGCTGGCGAACTACGTGGTGGATGTCCGCACCGTGGAGCGAGTCCCGGGCGGATACAACGCCGTTTTCGCCGTGCGGTCGGCCGCCGGGGACCGGAACGCTCTCCGGCTGCACGTCCCGGGGGCGCGGACCGCCGACGAGGTCGGCCTGGAGATGGCCTGGCTGGCGGCGCTCGCCGCCGAAACGGAGGTCGGGGCGCCGGAGCCGCTGGTGAGCCGGGAAGGCGACCTTTTGAACACGGTGACGGGGCTGGGAGGGGAGTCGCTGAACGCGACGGTCGTCTCCTGGCTCCCGGGTGGCCCCTTCGCGGACGCGGTGACCCCGGGGCAGGTCGAGCGGGCCGGGGAGATGCTGACCAGGCTGCACCTGCACGCGGAGACATGGGATCGGGACGGCACGGTCGGGTTGCGACTCGATGTGGTCTGGCCGTTCGGCGCCCCGTCATGGCTCCTCGACCCGACGTTGGCGGGGCCGCTGGACGACGCGGCGAGGGCGACCATCGCCGGGACGGCGGCCCGGGTCGGCGTCGAGGTGGCCGCCCTCTATGCCGGCCCGAACTGCCCCGCGCGATCCATGCCGATGCCCACCTGGGAAAGTCACGGTGGACGCGGGCCGGGTCCGGCCGCTGGACTTCGACGATTGTTGCCGGGGCTATCCGGTCCAGGACCTCGCCGTGACCCTCTCGTCGCTGGAGCGCCGTGCGGCGGCCACCGACGAATCGGTGGTGGGGGTGAGGGAATGCCCGCGGCAGGGGTACCGCCGGGTTCGGCCTTGGCCGTCCGAAGGCGGGGGGCGGATCGCGCCATTCGTGGCGGCCCGGCTGGTGGCGGGGTCAGGATACTCGCTGATGCACGCCCACGAGCCGCTCCTTCCCGGAGCCCCGGACCGGGTTGGTCTCGACGTGGCGTGGTTGCGGCGGTGGCTCGACGGCGAGGTCCGTGATGATTGAGCGTGAGAGTCCGTCCGTCTGGCTCATTAGCGGCATCCCGGGCAGCGGCAAGACGACGACGGCCCGGCGGCTGGCCGCGCGGCTGCCGGCTGCCGCCCACATCGAGGGGGACCGCCTGCAGGAATGGGTCATCAGCGGCGGCGTGATGCCGGGCGAGGAGTCTCAGCAGGAGGCGGACCGGCAACTGGCCCTCTGCCGGGCCCAACAATGCCGCCTGGCGGATGGCTATTGCCAGGCCGGGTTCGTCACCGTGATCGACTTCGTGATCGTATCGCGGTCCCAACTTGGAGAGTACCTGGCGGCGCTGTCTCGATGGCCGATCGGGTTGGTCGTCCTGGCGCCCGATCCACGGGTGGCGCTGGCGCGGGATGGCGCCCGGGCGGAGAAGCGGGTCGCGCACCACTGGGCGCACCTCGACCCCGTCATGCGGCGCGAGTTGGCCGGGCCGGGACTCTGGATCGACAACGCGGCATTGACGCCGGATGAGACGGTCGATGCGATCCTGGCTGGATGGGACCGGGCGTTGCTGTAGACCGGCGGCATCTCCAGTGACCACCGCTGATCGTTCGCGCCGGCGGGTTCCGGCCCGTTTGGCAAGGCTGGGCTGGTCCCGTAGGATGGCGGCGTTCACGAGGAGTCGCAGGGGAGGCTCGTCCGCGGGGGCGTGATCCCGTCGGCGAGCCGCGCTGGGCACGCGGGATGATGTCGCCGGGCCGGAGTTCGAACGGGAGGAACATCGCGTGCCACTGTGCGTCTATGAATCTAGTGCTGGCGAGCCGGCGCGGCTCGGCCTGCTCGCGGGCGACCACGTCCTCGACCTCGGGGAAGGGGGCGGGCCCGCCACCCTGGCCGAGGCCCTGACGATGCCCGCCGCCGAGCTTCGGGACCGGCTGGATACCCTCGTGGCGAAGGGGCCCGGTGGCCTGCCCCTCGGTTCGGTTCGGCTCCTGGCCCCGATCGACCGGCAGGAAGTGTGGGCCGCCGGGGTGACCTACCTACGGTCGCGCGACGCCCGGATGGAGGAGTCGACCGAGCAGGACGTCTACCAGCGGGTCTACGACGCCGAGCGGCCGGAGGTGTTCCTGAAGGCGACGCCGGGCCGGGGGGCGGGCCCGGGCGAGCCGGTCGCGATCCGGGGCGACTCGACCTGGGACGTGCCGGAGCCCGAGCTGGTGCTGGTGTTGAACCGGGACGGCGAGACGGTCGGCTACAC
>JACCVE010000481.1 GCA_013698285.1 Chloroflexia bacterium
GTAAACCCGAACGGGAGAGACCGGTTTCCCGGGACGCTGGCACCGGCGCTGATCAGCCCGCCGTTCGTCTGGCACGACGGCCCGCGCGTCTTCATCTTCGGCGTGGAGCCGGTCGGCTGGGTAACCGCCGAACTCCGCTTCGACCAGACCCACCTCGCCTACGTCGAGGTCCACCGCGCGATCTATCACTGGCCGCGTGAGGCGGTCGGGGCGTTCCTGGCCCGGGCCTGTGGGGCCTCGCCGCCGTCGATGTGCGCCCTGCTGGCCGCGCTCGACCGGTGGGCCGCGACCCGGCACGTCCAGTCCGGGCCCCCGGTCGTCTGACGCCGGACGGCCGTCCCTGCCCCCGGTCGCCTGACGGTGGACGGCCGTCCCTGCCCCCAGTCAGCGCCGGGCAGTCCGCCGAGACGTCACGTCTGGTCCCCCGCCCGGCGCCCGCGCCGCGCACCGTAGCAGTGCTCGACGGCTCGATCGGGACGTTTCACCCACATGCCCGTCTGGCCGCGGGGCCCGGTCTGACGCATCCTGTGACTGAGGAACCGGTCGGTCGTCCGTGCCTCCGGGGGCCGGTCGGCCGACCCCGCGGGGCCCACCGCGCCGAACGATCTTCTCCCGCGTACGTACGTGGTATTCTGTCGGAGACCGGGGGGCCTTCGATGAATGTCCTCGGCCCATCGGTCCCTAGCGCCTCCCGGCGCCACGCGGTACCATGACCACCTGCGTTGGCAACCAGAGCGCGAATGAGTCCCTGTCCTCCCGTCCATGGGTGAACGATCACCGGATCCCCCCGCTCCGGACCGACCCTGAACGGATCGACGATGTTGTCGTCCACCACGACACGGTGCCTAACAAGGGGGATCACCGGAATGAGCCGATACGAGCTGTATGCCCCTCGCTACCCTCTCCTACCGCTCAAGAACGTCGTCATCTTTCCCCGAAACGTGGTCACCTTGCTCGTCGGCCGGCCACGGTCGATCCAGGCCGTGGAGGAAGCACTACTGCGGGACCGGCGCCTGATCGTCACCGCCCACCAAGACGTGGAGCGGGATGAGCCCCGCCCCGACGACTTTTACCGGATCGGCACGCTGGCTAGCATCGTCTCGATGGACCGCCAGCAGGGCGGAAATATCCAGGTCGTCCTCGAGGGATTGAACCGGGTCAAGATCGACCAGTTCGACCAGTCTCGCCCCTTCTTCACCGTGGCCGCCGCGCAGCTCGAAGAGGCGCCGGGCCATCCCGACCAGGACCGGGTCCTCATCGCCCACGTCCAGGACCTGGCGACCAAGCACGCCGAGGCGCGCACCAAGCTCTCCGCCGAGGTCGTGGAGATGGTCGGCCGGGCGACGGAGCCGGGACACCTCGCCGACTTGCTGGCGACCCAATTGGTGACCGACGTCGCCCGCCGCCAGGAACTGCTGGAGATGACGGACGGCACCCGGCGCCTGGAGCAGGTCGCGGTCCACATCGCCGGCGATCTCGACCTGGCGGCCCTCGAACAGCGGATCAAGGCCCGCGTCCGGGACCAGATCGACAAGAACCAGCGTGAGTATTTCCTGCGCGAGCAGCTCAAGGCCATCCACGACGAGCTCGGTGGTGAGAACGGCAACGAGATCGAGACGCTGCGGCAGCGGATCACCGACCGGGGCATGCCCGCGGCGGTGACTGAGAAGATGATCAAGGAGGTCAACCGGCTGGAGCGGATGCCGCCCGTCTCGGCCGAATCGACCGTGGTCCGGGGCTACCTGGAAACCATGCTCGCCCTGCCCTGGACCGAGCGTGACGAGGACCGGCTCGACCTGGACGAGGCCGAGGCGATCCTCAACGCTGACCACTTCGGGCTCGAGCCCGTCAAGGAACGCATCCTCGACTTCCTCGCCGTCCGCCGCCTGACGGCCAACGCGGGCCGGTCACAGTCGTCCCAGATCCTCTGCCTGGTCGGGCCACCGGGCGTCGGAAAGACCAGCCTCGGCCGGTCGGTGGCGACGGCGATGGGTCGCCAGTTCGTCCGGGTCAGCCTGGGCGGCGTGCGGGACGAGGCCGAGATCCGGGGGCACCGGCGAACCTACATCGGCGCCCTGCCGGGCCGCATCGTCTCGGCCATGAAGCAGGCCGGCACCATCAACCCGGTCCTGCTGCTCGACGAGATCGACAAGCTCGCCAACGATTACCGGGGCGACCCGACGGCCGCGATGCTGGAGGTCCTCGACCCGGAACAGCACGCCGGGTTCACCGACCACTATCTCGACGTGCCCTACGACCTGTCCCAGGTGATGTTCATCACCACCGCCAACTTCATGCAGCAGATCCCGGCCCCGCTCAAGGACCGGATGGAGATCATCGAACTCTCCGGGTACACCGAGGACGAGAAGATCGCCATCGGCCAGCGCTACCTGCTGCCGCGCCAGGTCGAGGCCCACGGCCTCGGCGAGGGGGCCCTCTCGATCCCCGACGCGCTCTGGCCCCGGGTCGTGCGGGAGTACACCCGGGAGGCCGGTGTCCGCGGATTGGAGCGGGAGATCGCCACGCTCTGCCGTAAGGTCGCCCGCGACGTCGTCCGGGGCAAGACCTCGACCGACGACGGCACGGTGATCCTCGACGAGACCCGGCTCGAGACCTATCTGGGGCCCAAGAAGTACGGCTTCTCCCAGGACCTCGACGACAGCCAGGTCGGCCTGGCCCTCGGCCTGGGCGTGACCAGCGTCGGCGGCGAGATCCTGCCGGTGGAGGTCGCGACGATGCCGGGGACCGGCGGCCTGACGATCACCGGCAAGGCCGGCGACGTGATGCAGGAGTCGGCCCGGGCGGCGATGTCCTACGCCCGATCGCGGGCCGAGCAACTCCACATCGACCCGCATTTCCAGCAGAAGATCGACCTCCACATCCACCTGCCCGAGGGCGCCACCCCCAAGGACGGCCCCTCCGCCGGGATCACGATGGCGACCGCGGTCATCTCCGCGCTGACCAAGCGGCCGGTCCGCAATGACACCGCGATGACCGGCGAGATCACGCTGCGGGGCCGGGTCCTGCCGATCGGCGGCCTGAAGGACAAGGCCCTCGCCGCGCACCGCCACGGAGTCCGCCGGATCATCGCCCCGATCGACAACCAGGGCGACTTCGCCAAGATCCCGGCCAACATCCAGCGCGAGGTCGAGTTCATCTGGGTCCGCAACATGGACCAGGTCATCGCGGCGGCGATCCTGCTCGACGAGGTCCAGGTCGAGAGTCTGGAGGAGATCGCCGGTCCGCTGCCCGTGGTCGCGAGCACCCCGCCCGCCCCCGTCCCGGCCCCGGCCGAGTCCTACCCGGCCGACCTAGCCTCCGACGCCGACCGGGCCTGAGCGGACCACCACGCCTCCCGGCCGCGTCCGCCTGGCCCCGGATCGCCAGTGACCCCGCCGGCGGGGATCTCAGCCGATGGCGGGCCGGAAGTCCCTGGCGATCGCCTGGAGACGTGGCCGCCCATTCCAGGCGTCCTCTTCCAGCGTCAAGGCCACGTCGACCCTCGGGTCGCGGAGCAGTTCCTGACCCCGGTCCGCCGCGCCCCAGGCCAGGACCGGCAGTTCCCGACCCCCGACCCGGACCTGGAATTTGAGGTGCGACCGGTCACGCCCGATGACGGTGTACTTGACGACGGGCACGTTCGAGAGCAGGAGGACGGGAGCCTCGTTGCCCCGCCCAAACGGCTCCAGGGAACGGATGTCGCGCACCGTGCCGAGGCTGATGTCCTCTCGCCGCACCACGGCGTCGATCTCCAGCACATCCGGCAGGGGGAAGGTGAGCCCCAACGCCGCGACGTGCTCCCCCAATGCCGCCACCAGGGCCGGGACCTGCTCACTCGGCAAGGCGACGCCCGCGGCCTGGCCATGGCCCCCGTGGCGAGTGAGCAATCCCAGGCACGTGGGGTCGGCCAGGGCACGGGCGATGTCGAAGCCGGGCACCGAGCGAGCCGAGCCATGACTCAGGCCGCCGGAGTCGTCCAAGACGATGACCGGGCGCCGGTACCGCTCGACCAGCTTGTTGGCGACGATGCCCAGCACCCCGGATGTCCACCCCTCGCCGCGCACGATGACGACGGGACGGTCTCGCGCGTCCGGGTCGGCCCGGAGGTGGGCTTCGGCCTCGACCAGAATCCGGTCCGACTCGACCCGGCGCCGGAGATTGATCCTCTCGATCTCCTCGGCCAATCGCTTGGCCTCCCGAGGGTCGTCCGTCAGCATCAGGTCGAGCGCGATCTGAGGATCCCCCATCCGTCCGGCCGCGTTGAGGCGGGGGGCCAGTTTAAAGCTGATCGCCGCGGCATCGACCTGCCGCGGGTCGATCCCTGCTATCTCGCAGAGCGCGGCGATCCCGACGCGCGGCCGCGAGCGGATCACCGCGATCCCATCCTTGACGAGCCGGCGGTTGATGTCCGTCAGGGACGAGACATCCGCGACCGTGCCGAGCGTCGCCAGATCCTGATAATCGGTCTCGTTCCCTGCGATGGTGACGGTGGCCCCCTCGTTGGCGATGGCCGAGACGAGGAGATAACTCAGCCCGGCCGCCGAGAGCCGTCGCTCGGGCGAGTCCTCCCATCCTGGAACCTGCGCCGAGACCAGGATAGCCCCGGCCGGACCCACGTCGTCCGGCGCCATTTGGTGGTGGTCGAGGATCATGACGTCGAACCCGACGGACCGCGCGTAGAGGACGTGGTCGTGGTCTCCACTGCCGCAATCGACCACGATCAGCAGGGACGCCCCGGTCGCCCGCAGTTCGTCGATGCCGGCCCGGTTCAGGCCATATCCCTCGTCGCGTCGTGGCAGCCGGGCTACCACGCTGTCCCGGTCACCCGTCGCGGCCCACAGCGCCAGGACCAGGATCGCGGTCGAGGTGATCCCGTCGGCGTCGTAGTCGCCGAAGACGGCGATCCGCTCGTCACCCCGCACCGCCGCGAGAACCCGGCCGACCGCCTCGTCCATCCCGGGCACCCGGGAGGTGTCGGGCGGATCACCGATCATCGGGTCGAGGAATCGGTCGGCCTCGTCGGCGGCGCGGATACCACGCCGGAACAACAACTCCCCGACGAGGGGGTGACGGTGCAGACCTCGGGCGGCTCCGGCGGGCAGCGAGTCCGGCAATCTCCAGGCGTCGTATGCGGTCACCGGAGGTCACCCGGCACGTTCACGGGGCACCAGTCGGGGGAAGGCGCGGAGGCATGTCCAGGGTATCTGGCAACGATGATCATGGCGGCGATCCTAGCACGGATAGGGACGATCTGGCCGCTCAGGACCGGCGACGCGCGTGGTACCATCCCACCGTCAGCCATGCTACCGTAGGTGTACGTATAGCGGTCGGACGCACGACGGGTGCGACACGTTCGCACCGGACGAGAGCCTCGCGACGGCGGGACACGAGGAGGGGAAACGGTGCGGATCGTGGATGCGGGACGATCGGGCGGCAACGCGCCCCGGCGGTGGTCGCCCGTGATCGTGGCCGTGCTGCTTGCGCTGACCACGTTCGCCGGTGGGGCCGCCCCGCGACCGGTGCTTGCCCAAGACAGCGCCGAGGTCGCCTGGTCGCCCCCCCGCACCGTCTGGGTCCAGTCGGCCGGCCACACGGTCGATGGCCTGTTCCTCAACCTCTGGCGCGACTACCCGGACATCCTCGGCGACCCGATCACCGAGGAGTTCACGGCCGAGACCCCCTACGGCGACGATGAGGACGGCGACAGCGAGCGCATCGTCCAGTACTTCGAGAGCGCGGCGCTGGTCTACTTGCCCGAGGAGGCGCCGGGCGAGCAGGTCGAGACCCTGCCGCTCGGCGAGGACGCCGCCGAGATCCTGAGTGAGAAATACCCCGAGGAATTCGCCAACTCGGACGACGACGCTTGCGAGGCGATGGACGAGACGGACTGCGTTCGGTTCGACGAGACCGGCCAGTCACTCCAAACCGGGTTCAAGGCCTTCTGGGAACAACGATCCGGCGCCGACCTGCTGGGGATGCCCGTCTCGGAGGAGTTCCGGGCCCGCGACGGCCGGGAGGTGCAGTTCTTCGAGCGCGGCGCCCTGCAATGGAAAGCCGGTGAGGACATCACCGTGCGTCCGATCGGCCGGGAACTGGCCGCCCACGATGACCTCGACACCGAGCCCATCGACCGTCCGGACGACGTTCCCGCCTATGACGAGAGCCTGTTCATCGCCCCCGAACCCGTGGTCGCCGAAGTCGAGGCGCAGAGCGACGACGCGGCCGTCGCCGCTGGCGCCGGAGTCGGTGCCGGTGGATTTGGTCCCGGACCCGTGCAGGGTGGCTGGAAGGAGATCGTCATCTCGATCTCGGCCCAACGTCTCTGGGCCTACGAGGACGGCGAGATGATCCTGACCACCCTGGTCAGCACCGGCACGGCCGAGATCCCCTTCACCGTCACCCCGGTCGGCCGTTGGTCGGTGCTGTCGAAATACGACCTCCAAACCATGCGCGGCACCGTCAGCGGCGAGGACTACGAGGTCCCCGATGTGCCGTGGATCATGTATTTCGATAACCTCGGCAACGCCCTGCACGGCACCTACTGGCATTCCAACTTCGGGACCCCGATGAGCCACGGCTGCGTCAACCTGCCCCTCGACGTGGCCGAGTTCCTCTACGGTTGGACTCCCCTCGGCACCGCGGTGACCGTCGTCGAGTAACCGTTCCGTGACATGTGCCCGGGCCAGTCCTCCCCGGCCGATCGGCCAGGGACCGGCCCGTTTCGCGTCGCCAGGCAAGCACCCATGTCAGGAGCGACCCCATGCGAGCCGACGATCTCCGACTCCTCTTCGACTATTCCTACGCGGCCACCGGCCGCATCCTGGACGCAACCCTCCGGCTCGCACCCGGCGAGTTCACCGGTCCGCCGCCCCTCCGTGGGGCCATGAGCCTCCGGGACCTCCTCGTCCACACGCTCGATGCCGAGCGGGGCTGGCGCGAGTTCCTACGGACCGGGATCGAGGACGAGGAGGCCGTCCTCGAACCTGCCGCTTTCCCCGACATCGCGGCACTGACCCGTGCGTGGCGGGAGGACGAGACGCGGATGCGTGAATGGCAGGCCACGCTCGACGACGAGGCGATGGATGCGCCCGAGGCCGGGCGGGGCCGTCCGCTCTGGGTCTGCCTCACCCACGTCGTCAATCACTCGACCCAACACCGGAGCGAAGCGGCGATGATCCTGTCGCATCTGGGCCAGTCGCCCGGCGACCTCGATTTCACCTTCTACCTGCGAGACTGGACCGACGATTGACCGCCTCCCGCGATCACTCTGGGGTCATGGCCCCGGCGGATCGACCACCGCGAGAGTTCCGGTGCCCGTGGGTGAGTGGGTGATCGGCGGAGCTCATCCCGCGATCATCCGTCCCGGGACCATGGCGGGGCGACGGATACGGACACGCGCGAGCGAGTGAGGTCGAGCCCCCGATGCGAGCCGACGAGATCCGTCTCCTCTTCGATTACGCCTACGCGGCAACTGGTCGTGTCCTCGACGCGGCCGGCCGGCTCACACCCGACCAGTTCGTCGCCCCGGCCCCCGTGAGCGGAACGTCGGGACCACGAGACATCCTCGTCCACACCCTCGACACGGAACGCGCCTGGTCCGAGCGGCTACGAGCCGGCGGTCCCCACGGCGACCCGGTGAGCGTGGACCCGGCGGACTTCCCGGATGTGCCGTCGCTGGCCCGGGCGTGGCGTGCCGACGAAGAGCGAATGCGTACCGTGCTGGACACCCTCGATGACGAGGCACTGGACGCGCCCGCGGCGGGAGGCTACCCGCTCTGGTTGGTGCTGACGCACGTCGTCAACCACGGGACACAGCACCGGAGCGAGGTCGCGATGATCTTGACGTCCTTGGGACAGTCGCCGGGCGACCTCGACCTGCCCTTCTACCTCCGTGGCTGGAGCGACGATTGACACGCTCCGGTGCGCGCCCATCCGGGTGCTCGCCGGCCGATGGGGGACTCACCGTGACCGTCTGTTCCTACGGATCGGATCGCTCGGCACACGAGGTGCCGCCCGGGGATGGATCGGGCGTGGACGCCAGCCGCGTCCGCTACGGCCTCTACCTCCGTCCCGACCCGGCGACGTGCCGGGCCCAAGCCGCCATGCACGACCTGCTCGAACGGCAGTATGGTCTCCGGGTCGCCGGGCGGTTCATGCCGCACGCCACGGTGAAGGGATTCTTCCGCTCCGACGCTCCGCCGGCGGAGATGGTCACCCGGTTGGACGCCGCCCTGGAAGGGCAGGCGGCGTTCCCGGTCACGAACCGGGGCCCGATCCGCTACGGCCCGACCTCGATCGTCCTTGATGTCCACCACGACGAATCCGGCGAGCGCAACGAACCCTTCCAGGCCCTCCACGAGGCCGTCCTGAGGGCGCTCCTGCCGCTCGTCCGGCCCGATTGTGGCTTCACCCGCATCGAGGGGCTCGGGGACCGCTTCCATGCCCACCTGACGCTGGCGATGGCCGACCTGCCACCGTGGCTAGGGGAGGAGATGCTCGCATTCATCTGGGACCTCGGCCCAGTCGGACCGCGCCGGTTCACGGCCGACACCCTCCACCTCTTCGCGTTCCGGAGCGATTCCTGGGCGGGCGCCTGGTGGGAGACGATGACCTGGGCGCCGCTGCACGGTTGGCGCCTCCCCCCAGGGAACGCGTCATGAGTGGCGAGACGGTGCGGACGATGGGGACGGATCATCCGCTTGCCCCGTTCGACGGCATCGTGAGCGCCGGGCACGGGGGCGCCGTTCCGGGGTAGCCTTAGCACCATGGGTGCGGACGGCATGATCGGGATGTTTGACTCGGGGCTGGGTGGCCTCAGTGTGCTGCGCGATGTCCGCGCCGCCCTGCCCGCCGAGGACATCCTCTATTACGCCGACAGTGCCTACTGTCCCTACGGCGAGCGAGACGACGCCGAGATCATCGCCCGCTCGGCCCTCATCACCAGAGCGCTGCTCGAACGGGGCGCCAAGGTCGTGATCGTCGCCTGCAACACGGCGACGTCAGTCGCGCTGATGACGCTGAGGGCGACGACCGACGTGCCGATCATCGGCCTGGTCCCGGCGGTCAAACCGGCGGTCGCGAACAGTCCCGGGGGCCGGGTCGGCGTCCTGGCCACCCCACGCACCGTCGAGGGGCGGATGCTGGCCGACCTGATCGCCGCCCACCGGGGGGATGCCCGCGTCGTGACCGTTCCCGCTCCCGGCCTGGCCGACCTCGTCGAATCCGGCCACGTGTCCGGCCCCCTGGTCGACGGCCTCCTCCATCCCCTCCTGGCCCCACTCCACGCGGCCCAGATCGACACCCTGGTGCTGGGCTGCACTCACTACCCGTTCCTGCGCCGAGCCCTGACCGCCCACCTGGGACCCGAGGTCCACATCACCGACAGCGGCGAGGCAATCGCGCGCCGGGCGAGTTCGGTCCTGGCCGAGATGGGTGCGGGACGGCAACCCGGCACCGACATTGGCTCGACCCACCTCCTGACGAGCGGCGACCAGGACCACGTCGGCACCGTTGCGGCGCGGTTGTTGGGACGGTCGCTGCCGGTCGAGCGGTTGACGCTGTGAAAATGTTCGGTCGCGATGCGGTGTTGTGGCCCACGAACCCGTCCACTGAACGACGCAACGTTCTGTAGGGGCGCCGCTTGCCGTGTCCGGTTGTCAATATGCCTTCCACACCGTGATTGGACACACCAAAGCAGGGAACAGCGAGCAGCGTACCTACAGAACGGTCGTCCACATCTGAACCACGGTGACCATGTACGGTGGCTCGGCAGTCCGAGACGAACGAAGCCCCGCAAACCCGATCACGACGCGACGCGGCTCCAAAGCCATGAAGCCGCGTCGCGATCACGTTCCATTCTCCGACGGCTCATGATCGGGAACTACCCCTTCACCGCTCCCGCCGTCAGGCCCGCAATGATCTTACGCTGGAAGATGAGGACCAGCACGATCAGGGGGAGGGTGACCAGGACGGCGGCGGCCATCCGCTTGGCGAACGGCAGCTCGAACTGGGAGTTGCCGGCGTATTGGGAGATGACGACGACCACGGTCCGGGCGCCCTCGTCCTGGGTGAAGGTCAGGGCGAAGAGGAACTCGTTCCAGGCGCCGATGAAGGCCAGCAGGCCGGTCGTGACGATGCCCGGGGCGGCCAGGGGAAGCAGGATTTGCCAGAAAGTCCGGAACGGCCCGGCGCCATCGACCAGGGCGGCTTCCTCCAACTCCCGGGGCATGGCCTTGAAGAAGTTGGTCAGGACCCAGATCGTGAAGGGCAGCGAGAACGTCAGGTAGGTGAAGATCAGCGCCCACCAGGAGTTGAAGACGTTCGGGGTGTTCAGGAACCAGTCGCCCCGGATCATCCGGAACAGCGAGCCCAGGATCGCGACGGCCGGGAACATCGTCATCGAGAGAATGATGTAGAGGATCGGTGTCTTGCCCCGGAACTTGAACCGGCCCAGACCATAGGCGGCGAACGACCCGATGATCAGGGCCAGGGCCACTGAGCCGAATGAGACGATCACCGAGTTTCGCAGGCCGTAGAGGAAGATGTCGTCGCTGAGGACGGTCCGGTAGTGCGTCCAGGTGAGCGAGGTCGGCCAGTAGACCGCCGGGGTGGCAAAGAGGTCGTTGCTCGGGGTGAGCGACGAGAGGATCGCGTAGTAGAACGGGAAAATCGTGTAGCCGATGAT
Organism: Chloroflexia bacterium; assembly: GCA_013698285.1. GTDB lineage: Bacteria > Chloroflexota > Chloroflexia > Thermomicrobiales > UBA6265 > JACCVE01. Next base: position 10,685 of record JACCVE010000481.1, read on the forward strand.
CCCGGCCACTAGCAGCCAGAACAGTCCGCGCTCGATGTACTCCCCAGCCGTCCGCTTCCTGACCTTGGCCGACGACATCTCCCGGATCTGCTCGGGGGTGAAGGGCTTGGCGCCCGTCCGCAGCGTATCTGCCATCGTTACTCCTCCTCGAAATTGAGCAGGCGGGTGTAGAGGAAGACCATGAAGGCGATCAAGAGGAAGATGATCACCGCGGCGGCCGAGCCCCGCCCGAGCCGCTGGAAGCCGACCAGCACGTCCCTGGCGTAGACCGCGACGGTCTGGGTCTGGGGTGAGGCGCCGGTCAGGACATAGGGCAGGTCGAAGATTCGGAAGGCGTCCATGGTCCGGAAGATCAGGGCGACCAGGAGGGCCGGCCGGACCAGGGGCAGCGTGATCTGCCAGAACTGCTGGGCGCGGCTGGCGCCATCGACGGTCGAGGCCTCGTAGACGTCGGTGGGGATGATCTGGAGGCCCGCCAGGAGGAGCAAGGCCATGAACGGGGTGGTCTTCCAGACATCGACGGCGACCATGGCCGCGAAGGCGGTGTTCGAGCCGGCCAGCCAGGCGATCTTCTCGTCGATGATGTGCAGCTTATTGACGAGCACGTCGTTGATGATGCCGAAGATATCGTGGAACATCCACTGCCACATCAGGGCGGAGACGACGGTCGGGATGGCCCAGGGCACCAACATCGAGGTCCGCATCGCGGTCCGGCCCCGGAAGTTGGAGTTGATGACCAGGGCGATGATCATCCCTGCCACCAACTCGATCCCGACTGACGAGATGGTGAAGAACACCGTCCGACGCAAGGCATCGATGAAGTCGGAATCCGACAAGATCGTCCGATAATTCTGGAGACCGAGGTACCCGACCGTGTTGGTGCTCCCCAGCCTGGCGTTGGTCAGGCTGAGCCGGAACGTCTCATAGAGGGGATAGAAGGCGACGAGGGCGACGATGAGAACGCTGGGGGCCACCAGCATCCAGGCGAAGCGCTCACGACGTCGTTCGTAGGCACTCTCGGAGGCGGCGAAGCGGCCCTGTCGGCGGCGACGGGACGGCGATGGCGCGAGGGGCAAGGCTTCGGGCTGGACGCTCATGGTCACTCCCAGGATAGGCGGTGCCGGGCAGAGCCTACGCTCCGCCCGGCACCTCGGTTCTCGGTGTCTGCCCGGGAGCCTAGAGCTCTGAGAGCAGGGTCTCCATGTCGGCGGCCATCTCCTCGACGGTCGAGGCGGCGTCGGCGCCGGTCAGGATGCCGTTCACACCCTGGTAGAAGATCGAGGACAACTCCGGGTACAGCACGCTCGACGGCGTGGACGGCCGGGCCACGGCGCCATTCTGGAAGACGTCCAGCAGACGCTCGTAGAATGGGTTCGCCGCCAGGACATCGGCGTCCGAGTAGAGATCGGGGATCGTCGGCAGAAGGCTGAGCTCGATCGCGTAACCCTTCTGGACGGCCGGGCTGGTCATGAACTTGGCGAATTCCTTCGCCGCGTCCTGGGCCTCGGAGTAAGTCGAGACCATCATCTGCCAGCCGCCGAGGGTGTCGGCATTGCGGGCGCCCTCGCCGGTGCCGGCCGGGAGCACCACGACGTCGAACTTGTCGGCGATCACCGGGACCTCGCCGGTCGCGGCGTCCGGGTTCTGCCCCAGGGAGTAGGCGTACGGCCAGTTGCGCATGAAGGCAGCATTGCCGACCTGCCACACCCCGCGGCCATCCTCCTCCTTATAGGTCGTGACGCCCTCTGGGGAGATCGTGTTGACCCAACCGGCGGCTTGGCCCAGGATGGCGACGGCCTTCTCGTTGTTGAGGGTGACGGTCCCATCGGCGTCGACGATCTCGCCGCCGCCGTTGGAGGCGACCCACTCCAGCGCGTTGCAGGTCAGACCCTCGTAGGAGGCACCCTGGAAGACGAAGCCCTGGAAGTCCGGCGTAGTCGCCCGCTCCCCCTCTTGGATCGTCTGGGCCATGCTCTGCAGCTCGTCCCACGTCGCGGGCGGCGCCTCGAAGCCGTACTTCTCGAGCAGGTCCGTGCGGTAGTAGAGCAGGCCGGCGTCGGTGTACCAAGGGATACCGACCAACTTGCCGTCGACGGTGTTGTTCTGGACGATGCGCTCGATGTATTCGACCCCCTGCGAGGCCAGGACATCCGTCAGGTCGATAGCGTGCGCCGCGACGACGCCGGCGTCGATCACGTCGATCATGACTACGTCGATGTCGGCGGACTCGGCACTGAAGCTCTGGAGGTACTGGGTCAGCCGCTCATCAGTCGCTGTCGGGCCGGAGATGCGCTCGACGACGATGCCGGTCGCCTCGCTGAACTTGGCGATCATGGCCTCTTCGAAGGGCACGCCCGGGCCATCGTTGCCGAGGATCGCGGTGATCTCCTGGCCGGTCAGGTCCGTCCGCAGGTCGGTCGGGACCGGGACGGTGGAGCCGACCTCGACGCCGGCGGCGGGGGTCGCGTCCTGGGCCCATGCCCGACGCGGGCCGTTGGCGAAGAGGGCCAACGTCGCGGCACCGATGCCGGCGGCGGCGCCCTGCTGCAGCATCTCGCGACGGGTGATCTCACCCCGGCTCATCTTGCCGAAGAGGCGGGCCATCTTGATGCGCTCGTTGTCTCGCTTCTGGATCTCGTTCTGCACGCTGTCACTCCTTCATTGGAATCCGGTGGCCCGACATCGCTGTCCGGCGCTCGCGTCTCCGGCGATGGACCGGGCAACGCCGCGCGGGACCAGACCACCCTCCGGCCCGGCATCCCCGCGTCCTTCGCGGACTCCGAGGCCGTAGGATGGCCTTATACAGGACCTTGGTCCGGCCGTCAAGCGGGGGATGACCTTTGGGCGACCTGACGAGATGACCGTGGGCTCGAATGCCGCTCGCGTCATTTGGAGGACCGGACCAGACTATCTCCCGGGAGGGGGTTAGCCTTTTCAGGCGAACCCAGATCCCTGACCGTGTACAGCTTTCCCTACTCGTTGCCTACCTCCCGTACAGCCGCCATCAGGGCGACGACCCGGGCGGGGTCGACGGGGTTCCAGGTGATGCCGTCGCGCTTCAGGCTGGAGCCGACGACGGCGCCGTCGGCGTGGCGGAGCAGGGCGGCGGCGTTCTCGGCCCGGAAGCCGGTGTTGACCAGGACCGGCACGCCGCTCCCCGCCACCGCCCGGCTCACCTCGGCCAGGCCGGTGGCGTCGACCTCCTGGCCAGTGATCGGGCCGGAGACGCAGAGGGCGTCCGGGCCGGAGGAGAAGACGATCGAGCGGGCCACCTCGGCGATCGGGCGGGGGGCGAGCTGCGCCGCGAACTCGGCGTTGATGTTGAACAGCAGCCGGACCCCCTCGGCCCCGATCTCCCGGCGGTAGCGGAACGCGTCCCCCGCCGTGCGGACCCAGAGACCGAAGTCGCCGGCGAAGGCCCCGGCGTAGATCCCCCGGGCGAAGGCGGCCCCGGTCGCCGCCGCCACGGCCAGCGTCGCGCGCGGGTCCCAGAGGACATCGACCCCGAACGGGACCGAGACCTCGCCCCGGACGGAGGCGACGACGTCGGCCATCGCCGCGACGGATGCGAAGTCGGAATCGAGGCGGTAGGGTCGGTCGTTCTCGTTGCAGAACATCACGGCGTGGACACCGCCCCGCTGCAGGGCGTCCAGGTCCCACCGGACCCCCTCCCGGATCGCCGCCATGCCCCCGGCGGCATCGTAGAGCGGCGTCCCCGGCAGGGCCCCGAGGTGGACCATCCCGATGATCGCCTTCGGCGCCCCGGTCAGGTCGTGGAGCCAGGATCGAGTC
>JACCVE010000501.1 GCA_013698285.1 Chloroflexia bacterium
CGAGCCCGGCCGCTTCGAGGTCACGGTATGTCCCGCCGGTGCTGATGAGCTCGAACCCCAGGTCCTGGAGCTGGCGGGCGAATGGGACGAGACCGGACTTATCGTAGACACTCAATAGCGCGCGCACGGGAACCTCACTCTTGACCTCTCCAGTGCCACGGGGAGAACCGATTGGATCCCGATCCTCGATGCGGCCGGAGCGGGCGCCGCTCGCTTCGCTCCGGTGATCCGTCGTTACGTCCGACGCCGGGCCAGTACACCGGCGACTGAGGCGAATCGCTCTGTCCGCGGAGAACGCGTGTCAGGCGACGAGTCGTCGCGGCGGCGGGCGGACCGTCGTGGCGAGAACGATCATCGGAATGGCGGCCGGTACCCCAGGCAGGAATCGAACCTGCGACAAGCCGCTTAGAAGGCGGGCGCTCTATCCGCTGAGCTACTGGGGCGCGGTGGTCCGGGCGGACTCGCCGGTCCGGCGGGCCGGAGTATACCCCATCGTGGTGGCGTTCCTTGACCCGGCGGACGTTCCGTCTCCCGACATATCATCGCGGGGCCCGACGATCGTGTACGACCGTTTCGACCCCCAACGGCGGGGGGACACCGGCCCGCCCCGCGACTATCGACTGGGTGTCTCGCTCCCGGCACCGGCGGACGGAGCCTTCGCCGCGCGGTGGCGGCGCAACTCCTGATGGAATTCGGCCATGGTCGGTCCCAGGCGCTCACCGAAGGCGTCTAACGTGACCAGGGTCGTGCCGGCCTTGCCCACATCGGGCCGAGCGCTGATCTCGGCCGTGACTCGTGGCAAAGGACCTTCCCGGCCGCCCATCACCATGACGTGGTTGGGCCGGCCGGTCGGAGAGGCCCGATAGCCACGTTCTTTGAAGAAGCTCGTCGCCAGGGCGAGGACCTCGGCGGCGGGCAGGCGCGAGACCGCTTTCTTCTGGTACGCGGTCCGGGCCATCTCGGCATTCATCGCTTCCATCGGGGCGCGATCCCTACACGTCCGTCGAAGTGTCTAGGTCGAGGACCAGGCAGCGGATCGCCGGATCAGTTTCCACGGCCGCCTTGAACTCCCCGGGGTCCCGCTCGATCGGCGGGAACGTGTTGTAGTGACACGGGATCACGACCGGGGCGCGGAGGAGCCGCGCTGCCTTAGCGGCGTCGATCGGGCCCATCGTGAACGTGTCGCCGATCGGCAGCACCGCGATGTCGAGGTCCTCGTCGGCGATCAGGGCCATGTCACCGAAGAGGCAAGTGTCGCCCGCAAAGTAGATCGTCTTGCCGCCGAACCGGACCACCAGCCCGGCCGGGACGCCCGGCGCCGTGCCGTCGCCGCGAGACGAGGTGTGCCAGGCGGGAGTGAACTTGGCCGAGCCGCCGTCGAAGCGGACGGTGCCGCCGTGGTTTCCCGGCCGGACATCGGGGACGCCCTGGGACCCGACCCAGTTGGCCAGCTCGAACGTGGCGATGACCGCGGCGCCACACCGGGTGGCGATCGCCACAGTGTCCCCGACGTGGTCATCGTGGGCGTGGGTCAGGAGGATGGTGCCCGGCGACAGAGCGTCAGGATCTTGGCTCGTCAGGCCGTTGCCGGTGAGAAACGGATCGATCAGGACAGTGTTCTCCCCGTCGTCGAGCTGGAAGGCCGAATGTCCAAAGTACGTCAGTCTCATCTGGAGGCGCCCTCCATGGGCATGGTCGGCGTCGGGATGGCCGAGCCAACGGTCGATGCCGAGCCAACGTCCTCGATGAATCGCTGGCCGGTCCCGGTCATGGTCCCCAGACCCGGGTCACCGTCAACCTTCCCATGCAGCGGCGCCCCCATGGTGACTCGGTCTCAGGCATGAGGACCAGTGTGGGCGACCTCGCCGCCGAGGATCGTATAGGCGATGCCGACGCCGCCGATGTCCCTCGGGGCGACCCCAGCGAGGTCGGTCTCGAACACCGTGACGTCGCCGAGCATGCCCGGTGCCAGCGTCCCCTTGCGCCGTTCCTGGAACGAGGCGTAGGCGCCGTTAACCGTGTAGGCGCGGAGGGCTTCTTCCAGACCGATGCGCTCTTCCGGCCAGACTTCGTGCCCGTCCCGATCCCGGCGGGTCATCATCGTCTGGAGTCCGACGGTGGCGGAGGTGGGGACCACCGGGGCATCGGTGCTGGCGGCGGCCGTGATGCCGTGGGCGGCGAAGCTAGCCATACCATAGGCGTACCGGAGGCGATCCATGCCGACGCTCTGGACATACACGTCCCGGAAGGCATGGAGGAACGATGTCCCCGGCACGGGGACCACACCGAGACGGGCGATCCGGGCCAGGATGCGCTCGTCGATGATCGAGCAGTGCTCGATGCGGTGGCGCGGGTCCGGGCGGGGATCGTCGGTCATCGCGGCTTCGTAGGCGTCGAGGACCAGGTCGACCGCCGCGTCGCCGATGGCGTGGATGCCGACCTGGTACCCAGCCCGGTGAGCGCGCAGGACCTTTGCCTTGAGCTCCTCCGGCGGCATCATCCAGAGGCCGACATTGTCGTCCTGACCCTCGTAGGGCCGGTGCATCCGCGCGGTGCGGCCGCCCAGGCTGCCGTCGCTGAACAACTTCACCGGGCCGATCCGAAGGGTGTCGTCGCCGTAGCCGGTGGTCATCCCGAGGCCGGAGAGTCGGTCGAAGGTCTCGTCGAGCATCATCATCAGGTAGGTCCGGACCGGTAGCTCACCCGCCGCCCACAGTTCCTGATAGGCCCGAAATTGCTCGGGGTTGGAGATCCCGGCCTCGGCCGTGCTGGTCACGCCGCTGGCCAGGAACGCCTCGCCGCCGCGTCGCAGGGCGAGTTTGAGGTCGTCGACCGAGGGTTTGGGGATGGCGGCCTGGACCATCCCGTGGGCCAATTCCCGGACGACGCCGGTCGGTTCGCCGGCGGCATCGCGGTCGATCGTGCCGCCGTCTGGGTCCGGCGTGTCGCGGCCGATCCCGGCCAAGGCCAGGGCTCGCGAGTTCACGACGGAGATGTGGTGGCAGGCCCGGATCAGCATGACGGGGTGGTCCGGCGAGACGGCGTCGAGGTCATGCCGGGTCGGGTGTCGCCCCTCTGCCAGCCGGGCTTGGTCATAGCCTCGCCCGATGACCCACGTCCCAGCCGGGCGGCGCCCGGTCTCCGCCCGGACGAGGCCGGTGAGGTCCACGATCGAATGGTGCGGGGGGCTGGCCAGGTCCAGGTCCGCGAGGGCAAACCCGACCAGCATCGGGTGAGCGTGGGCGTCGTGGAATCCGGGCGTCGCCGTCCGGCCGGCCAGGTCGATGGTCTCGCTGCCGGGCGCCGCCGCGGAGCGCGCCGTCACGTCGTCACCGACCGCGGCAACGACCCCGGAGCGAATCGCGACCGCCGTGGCAGCGGGATTGGTGGGGTCCATGGTTATGACCCGGCCGTTGAGGAGGAGCACGTCACCACGCATCGGGGGGTAACCTCATTTCGGGGCACCGGCGACGCGCCATTCCAGGCGCCGGCGATGGGGGAGTGTCAGGCGACGGCGGCGTCGTACGCGCTGGGTATCAATGGGATGTGCTCGGGAAGATGGTCAGGCGGGCATCCCGGACGCCGGGATGGCTTGGGCGGTCCCGTGGTGATGATCCGCGACGACCCCCCGGACGCCGTCGGCGAGACGATCGATCTCTTCCGCGCTGTTCCACCAGCCGGTGGAGACGCGAGCGACCGCCGGACCGGGGGGATACGCGACGTAGCGGATGGTCTCGCCGCGCTCGTACAACTTGGCGGCGATGTCCGGCGGTGCCATGCCCGGGATCTGGAAGCAGACCAGGCCAGCGATCTTGTCCTTCGGGGACGCCATCGTCACCCCCTCGATCGCGGCCAGAGCCTCCCAGCAGCGTTGGCCGAGCGCGGCGACGCGGGAATAGGCCCAATCCAGGCCGACCTCGTCCCGGAGCCAGGTCAGGGCGGCCTCCTGGGCGAGGATGGCCGGGCCGAAGAACTCGCCGATCTCGAACCGGTTCGCCCCGGCGACCGGCAGCAGGTACCCATTCCCGTCCGTCTGGGCGTAACGCGGGTGGGTCGGCTGGATGTCGGCCATCCTGTCGGCGCGGACGTAGAGGGCACCAGTGGCCTCCGGGCCGCAGAGCCATTTCTGGCCAGGGATCGCGTAGGCATCGACGCCCATCTCGTGCAGGTCGATCGGGACCTGGCCCGCGGCCTGGGCGGCGTCGACCAGGGTCAGGGCGTGATGGGCACGGGCCATCGCCGCGACGTCACGCAGCGGGGCGACCGCGCCGGAGGACCACATCACGTGGGAGAGGGCCACGACGCGGGTCCGTGGCGACATCGCCGCTTCGAGGGTCGAGGTGACGTCGCCGCCGCCGTCGCCGATGTCGATGATCCGGAGTCGGATCCCGTAGCGGTGGGCGATCTGGGAGAGTGGCACGAAGAGTCCCGGGTGCTCCAGGGTCGTCGTGACGACCTCGTCGCCCCGCTGCCAATCGATGCCGGAGAGGACGGTCCCGATGCCCTCGGACGTGCTGTGGGTCAGGGCGATCTCGGAGGGGTCGGCCCCGAGCATGTCACCCAGCAGCACCCGGATGCGCTGGTTGCGCTTCCACCCACCCTCGTAGACGCCCGGGATGATGCGGCCGGC
>JACCVE010000502.1 GCA_013698285.1 Chloroflexia bacterium
GAATGTGGCCGTGGGCGCTCGGACGTGGCCGCATGGTGCGGGTCGGTGCTTGATCGGGTCTTGGCGATGGCCGCGTGGGTGCTGGTGCGCTGTCGGCGTGCATTCGTCATGGATTTTCCTTCAAGTGAGACAGATCTTCGGTCCGTCTTCTAGGTGAAACTTACAGCGTGTAAGAATAGGATGGGTCGAAGTCGAGATCAAGGCCATTGCTTGCCGAAGTCAAACGAGTCTTGAAACAGGTAGTCAGCGCTTCTAAACCCTATCAGCCCGGGACCCAATCGGCCGAGATCGCCAGGAGCAACAGCGTTGCCGCCACGATCCGGTACCAGCCGAACGGGCGCAGCGTCATGGTGGCGAGCAAGCCGAGGAAGAAGCGGACGGCGATCCAGGCGGCGGCGAACGCCACGGCAAAGCCGACCGCGAACATCGGCAGGTCCGAACCCTTGAGCGGGCCCCGGCTGTCGTAGAGGTCGAAGACCGTCGCGGCCGTGAGTACCGGCATAGCGGCGAGGAACGAGTACTCTGCCGCCGTCTTGCGATCGGCACCCAGGAGCATGCCGCTGCCCATGGTCATCGCGGCACGGGAGACGCCGGGCCAGAGCGCGAGGCACTGGATGAGACCGACCACGAGCGCGTCACGCCAGCCAAGTGCTCCGAGGTGGGTCTTCGTCGCCGCTGGCCGGAAGCGTTCGACCCCGTGGAGGGCAAGGCCGCCGATCCCCCACCCGATCGCGACCGTCGTTGGATTGAAGAGGTTGTCCTTGATCGCGCTCCCCGCCATTCCCCCCACGACCAGGGCCGGGAGGGTCGTCAGCGCGAGCAGCGCGACACCCCGCCGACCGGCCAGTCCCTGCCCCGGCGTCGTGGGCATGAGCCGGACCAGGCGCTCACGATACAGCACGGCCACCGCGAGGATCGCCCCCAGTTGGATGAAGATCTCGAACGTCGCGGCCTTCTCCCCGGTATACCCGAGCAGGTGACCGGCCACGATCAGGTGCCCGGTCGACGAGACCGGGACAAACTCGGTCAGGCCCTCGACGACGCCGAGAACGATGGCGCGCAGGATGTCGAGCACGGTCACCTCATTGGGAAATTCTCGGTAGCCCCAGTATGCCGTATGGGTGCGATGTGGTGGTCATGCTGTATGGCATGGACGCCGGCAACGACTGCAGTCCCGTGAGAGGCGACGGGCCGAAGACACGGCCATGCCACCCCCCGTCTGGACGGGGCGCTGGGGACGCGGCTGGGACCATCGCCGGCATACGAGAGACTGATTGCGGGATCACATGACCAGTGCGTTGGGCCGCCGCCACTTGCCGGGAGTTCCTCCCCGCTACACACCGACGTGGTGCGACCCGACACGCTCATGCTATCGTATCACGTATGAATTCCTATTCATTTATTGAGATCGCGTCTCACATCTAGGAGGCCACCGTGGCCAGACCCCGGAAGACCGACCAGCTCGCCGCCATGACCGATCTCGTCTGTGACGATCGGGTGGTGCACGTCGATGCGGTGCGCGCGGCCCGGGCGGCGTTGCCGGAGGGACCCACGCTCGCCGGGCTCGCCGAGGTCTTCGCGGCGTTGAGTGATCCGACCCGCCTGCGGATCATCGCGGCCCTCGCCCAGAACGAGCTCTGCGTCTGCGATCTGGCGGCCTCGGTCGCGACGAGTGACTCCGCCGTCTCCCACCAGTTGCGCGGGTTGCGCGATCTCGGGCTCGTCCGCAGTCGCCGGGAGGGCCGGCTCGTCTACTACGCGCTCGACGACGCGCACGTCACGGCACTCTATAGCCAGGCCCTCGACCATGTCGGGCACCCCACCACGGAGGACGCATGACCGCGATGACCACGCCTAGCACGACGGTCGATCCGGTCTCGTCCGGCACTGCGCGGTGCCGCCTCGACGTGACCGGGATGGATTGCGGGGATTGCGCCAAGACGATCGAGGCGTCGCTCGCCTCGCTGCCGGGCGTCGAGGCCGCGACGGTCAACTTCGCGCGGGGGACCGCCGACGTGGCCTATGACCTCGCCACCACGGACCGGCCGGCGCTCGTGGACCGGGTGAAGTCCCTCGGCTATGGCGCCCGGGAGAACCAGCCCCCCGCCTCGTCCGGCTGGCTCTTCAACGTGGGTGGGATGGACTGCGGCGACTGTGCCAAGTCGATCGAGGCCGGTGTCCGCCAGATCCCGGGCCTGGCGTCGGCCACCATCAGCTTCGCCACCGGCACGCTGACGGTCGCACCGGCGGACGACCGGCTGACCCACGAGGCGGTCATCGCCGCCGTCGAGAAGGCGGGGTACCGTGCGACGACACGCGATCCATCTGCCTTGGCGACAGCCAATGTGCCCCAGCGATGGTGGCGATCGCGGCGGGTGATCGAGACGACCCTGGCCGCTCTCCTCTGGCTGGTGGGCTTCGGGCTCGAGCGGGCAGGTGCCCCGCGCGCCGCCAGTGCCATCCCCTTCTTGGCGGCCATGGCCTTGGCCGGGTATCCCGTCGCCCGCGCCGGGTGGTACTCCGTCAGGGTGCGCCGGGCCGACATGAACCTGCTGATGACCATCGCTGCCGTCGGCGCGGTGGCGATCGGGCGCTGGGACGAGGGTTCGTCGGTCCTGATCCTGTTCGCCATCGGGTTGACCCTGCAGAACCTGACCCTCGATCGGACCCGCCGGGCGATCCAGGCGCTCGTCACGCTCACCCCCGCCGAGGCGACGGTCAAGCGGGATGGGAACGAGCAACGGGTCCCGGTCGCTCAGGTCGCGGTGGGTGAGCTCGTCCTCGTCCGGCCCGGGGAGCGGGTACCGGTCGACGGGGTGGTCGAAGCCGGGCGGTCGTCCGTGGACCAGGCAACGATCACCGGTGAGTCGATCCCGGTCGATGTGGGCCCCGACGGCTCAGTCTTCGCCGGCAGCATCAACGGGGACGGCGCACTCGACGTGCGCACGACCAAGCTGGCCAGCGACACGACGCTCGCCCGGATCATTCACCTCGTCGAGGATGCCCAGGCGTCCCGCGCCCCGGCGCAGGCCTTCGTCGACCGCTTCGCCGCCGTCTATACCCCCATCGTCATCGTCGCGGCCGTCCTGATCGCGACCGCCGTCCCGTTGGTGGTCGGGGATTTCCGGGAGTGGGTCTTCAAGGCCCTGGTGTTGCTGGTGGTCGCCTGCCCGTGTGCCCTCGTCATCTCCACCCCGGTCGCGCTCGTCGCCGCGATCGGGTCGGCCTCGCGCCGGGGCGTGCTCTTCAAGGGAGGAGCGGCGATCGAGGCCCTCGCCACCGTTCGCGCCGTCGCCTTCGATAAGACCGGCACGCTCACCGCTGGCAAGCCGGCGGTCACGACTGTCCTGCCGACCGGCCGGCGCACCGCGGAAGAGGTGCTCGCCCGTGCCGCGGCGGTGGAGCGCCTGGCGAGTCATCCGCTCGCGCGAGCGATCGTGGAGGCCGCCCGGGCCGATGGCCTGACCCTGCCGGCCGCCACCGAAGCGCGGTCTCTGCCCGGTCGCGGTGCCCGGGCGACGGTCGATGGGGAGATGGTTTTGGTGGGCAGCAGGCGGCTCTTCGACACCGTCCCGCCGGCCATCGAACAGCTCTTGCTCGCCGACGAGCGGGATGGCAAGACCGCCATCCTGGTCGGCACGTCGTCGGGCATCGAGGGCATCATCAGCGTCGCCGACCCGCTGCGTGAGCAGAGTCCGAACGTCGTCCAGTCGCTCACCAAATTGGGGCTCCGGGTCGTGATGTTGACCGGGGACAACCGTCATACCGCCGCGCGCATCGCCGGACTGGCCGGGGTGACCGACGTGCGGGCGGACCTGCTCCCCGAGGACAAGGTGACCGCGGTGCAGGCTCTGCAGCAGGGGATGCCCGTCGCCATGGTCGGGGATGGAGTCAATGACGCGCCGGCGTTGGCGACCGCGAACGTCGGCATCGCGATGGGGGTCGGCGGGACCGATGCCGCGATCGAGGCGGCCGACGTGGCCCTGATCGGCGACGATCTCGCCCAGGTTCCGGTCGCCGTCCGGCTCGCTCGCAGGACGATGGCGATCATCCGGCAGAACATCGCCGCCTCGCTGCTGGTCAAGGCCGTCTTCCTGGTACTGATCTTCCTCGGCGTCACCAACCTCTGGCTGGCGGTGCTGGCCGATACGGGCATGGCGTTGCTGGTGACGTTCAACTCACTCCGCTTGCTGCGGGCGGGTCCGGTCCCTGCGTCGCCGGCCCGGTCGGACCCGGGCAGCCCCTCGGTCACCGCGGTTCACCAGTTGGCCGGGGCCGGCTGATGGCCCACGACCACGCCAGCGCCGGGATGCGGCAACGGGGCCGGCTCAAGATCGTCTTAGGCCTGACCGCGCTCTACGTGGTCGCCGAGTTCGTGGGTGCGTTCGTGACCGATAGTCTGGCCCTGCTGGCCGATGCCGCCCATATGCTCACCGATGTCGGTGGACTCGGCCTCGCCCTCTTCGCCATCTGGTTCTCGAACCGGTCGGCGACCGCCGGCATGCGTTATGGGTACCACCGGACCGAGATCCTCGCCGTCCTCCTGAACGGGGCCGTTTTCTTGGCCATCGGTGGGTACATCGTCTATGAGGCCTGGAAACGGTTTCGGGAACCACCCGAGGTCGCCAGTGGCGGGATGATCGTGGTCGCCGCTATCGGTCTCATGATCATCCTCATTGGCGTGGTCCAATTACGGGGAGGTGGCGGCCAGAGCCTCAACGTCCAGTTAGCCGTCGCGCACAGGTGCCGAGCCTTGCCGGCGAGTATCGAGCCTCGGGGACCAGCGTCTGTTAGCGACTTGACATGGGTGGTTCGTTATCCTCGGTGACGTGGGCACATACGACCATTCCTATCCGGCGCCAGGGTAGGTGCCGGGAGCACGGCCGTGCACTGGCAGAATGAACGGGGATCGAGGGGGAACACGTTGAATCTCGTGGAACGCGACCGACTGATCGCCATGTATAAGGACGGCCACCGGGCCGTCGTCGCGGCCCTCGACGGCATCGACGAGGCCGGGCTCGACGCCCGGGAGGGGCCGGGCGAGTGGTCGCCCCGCGAGGTGGTCCACCACCTGGCCGACAGCGAGATGACCTCCGCCCTGCGCCTGCGACGCCTGCTGGCCGAGGAGTCTCCGATCATCACCGGCTACGACCAGGACGAGTACGCCGCCCGCCTCCACTACGGCCGCCCGATCTCGGCGTCCCTGGCCGCGTTCGGCGCCGCCCGGGCCTCGACCGCCGAGATCTTCCCCCACATGACCGCCACCGACTGGTCCCGCGCCGGCACCCACTCCGACAGCGGCCCCTACGGCGTCGAGGACTGGCTGGCCATCTACGGCGTCCACGCCCACGACCACGCCGACCAGATTCGCCGGGCCCGGTCAAAGGTGGGATGACGACGGTCTTCTGATACTGACGACCATGTAGCATTCTTGCACAGAAGTTTGTAGGGTCGCAGCGAGCGGCGCCCTTCCATGGTACGTATATCTCGAATTCGACACCATGTATGGTAAACGGGCGCAGCGAGGGGCGCCCCTACGGCTTGGATGTCCCCGACCCGCTTCCGTCGCCTTCCCATGGCACCGGTCCTGCTCGATTTCGCGTGGATCCCGGGGACGGGGCTCGCCGGGGTAGGCGAGTGGTACGGCCGGGCATCGACACGGCGTGGTATCCGGAGGATTGACCGGGATGGTCCCCACCATGGCGGTGGGCGCCGCCACGCGACGAGGAGAACGCGATCATGACCGAGACCGCGCGAGCGACGATGCCGATGACCGTGGCCGACCTGGCCGAGCGCATCTGGCAGAGCCGGATGGCCTTCGACGCGGCCGTGGCCCGCCTGACGCCCGAGCAGTTCCTCACCCCCGGCGCGGACGGCTGGTCGGCCAAGGACACCCTGGCCCACGTCACGTCCTGGGAGCAGTCGGCCACGGCGATGATGCTCGGCGAGCCCCGCTTCGCCGCGATGGGGATCACCGGCGACGCGGCCACGATGGACATCGACGCCATCAACCTGCAACTCGTCGACCTGCACCGGGACCGCCCTGCCGCCGAGGTGGTGGCGATGGCCCGGGAATCCCACGCCCGGCTGCTCGGCGCTCTAGCGACCCTCTCCGACGAGGATCTGCGGCGTCCCTACCGCGACGCGCGGGTGGGCGACGGCCCGGACGGGGACGAGGCGATCGTCGCGTGGTTCGCGGGCGACACCTACGAGCACTATGACGAGCACCTGCCGAGCCTGCGGGAGCGGGTGAACGGGGCATGAGCCGGCGCCCGGCCCTCGACATCGCCGATGGCGCGATGCTGCTGACGGCGGTCATCTGGGCCGGGAACAACTTGGTCGTCAAGGACGCGGTGGCGGACATCGATCCCGTCGCCTATGTGGTCGTCCGCTTCGCGCTGGGCGTGGCCGTCCTGTTCCCGGCCCTCCACCTGGCGGGTATCCCCGTGGCCATCCCCCGCCGGGATTGGCCCGCGCTGGTCCTGGCGGGAGTTTCCGGCTTCGCCATCTACAACACCCTCTATACCGTGGGCCTGGAGACGACCTCCGCCTTCTCGGCCGCGCTGCTCGTCTCGCTCGGGCCGGTATTCACCGCCCTGATCGCCGTCGCCCTCGGCCTGGAGGCGATCCGGCCCCGGCAATGGCTCGGGATCGTGGTCGCCGTGGCCGGGGTCAGCCTGTTCGTCGGGGACAAGCTGTCTGGCGCGACCCCGGTGTGGGGGGACCTGCTGGCACTCGGCGCCGCCCTGACCTTTAGCGTCTACAGCCTCGCCAACCGGCAGATGACGACCCGTTCGCCCGCGGCGGCGGTGATCGCCTGGTCGACCCTGGTCGGGTTGGCCTGCATGGTGCCGTTCGGGCTCCCCGCGACGCTGGGGCAGGACTGGGTGGCGATCGGCCTGGCCGGGTGGGGGGCGCTGCTCTACTCCTCCGTCCTGTCGATGCTGGTCGGCTATAGCCTCTGGGCCTGGGGGATCGGGCGCCGGGGGGTAGGACGGACGGTGCCCTATCTCTACCTAACGCCGATCTTGACCGGGATCCTGGCGGTGCTGTTCCAGGGTGAGCAGTTCGGGCCGCTCAAGCTGGCCGGTGCCGCCGTGACCTTGCTCGGCCTGGCCCTGACCCGGACACGGTTGCCCGTCAGGACGCCGCCCGATCCCGTCGCGGCGACCGGCGTCGTCGCGGTGGACGAGACCGTCGTGTCGGCCCGCCCGGCCGCGGGGCCGCGTGCGACCTGAGAGGTCGTGTGGTCAGGCTCACATTGGCGGTCGGTGGACCATCAGCCGGATCATCGCCAGAGAGATGCAGGGACCGTCCCTCTCGGCAAGCTGCTCGTACTCCTCGCTCGGGCGACGGCATCGGCCCAGCCAGGCGCCGGCGTGGCGTCGGCGCCCCGCATGGGTCATGACCGCCGCGGAGGACGACTTCCCGCGAGTCCGGTAGCCTTTCGAGCCAGGTAGGCGCCGTGGTCGCGGAGGACGGCGTGCAATTCCTCCGGTTGGAGCGTCGCGATCTGCTCAGGATCGGACCAGTTGACGTGGACCGTCTCATAGTCGCCCCGTTCGGGCTCCGAGAGCTCGTGTCCGGTCCTCAGCCTCGGGTCGACTCGCTCCAGGCGCGACAGGAAGAACGTCTGGATGCCAGGGACTGGTGCCCCCACGTATCTGACGTACGCGGTCGGGCCGACGATGACCTCCGCTCCGAGTTCTTCGCCGCATTCCCTGGCGGCGGCTGCCTCCAAGCTCTCTCCGGGTTCTACCCCACCGCCTGGGGTCGTGAGGTAGCTGGCCTGCCCGGGCCTGCTCCGTCGAACGAGCACGAGGCGGCCGCTGTCGTCGAACAGCAGTGCGCGGGCAGACAGGCGGGGGACTCGAGTGTTCTCGATCATGTCTGCCCTCCTGAGCCGTCGCGGGCGCTGGCCCGCCGATCGGTCCACGCGCCGATGCGACGGGCGTCGCCTCCCCGGGAGCGTCTCAAACGCGAGGGCACAGCCGGGGCCGGACGTGGCGA
>JACCVE010000552.1 GCA_013698285.1 Chloroflexia bacterium
ATTCTACCCCCTTGCGAACTCCGAACGCCGCCCTGACCACTATCCCCTCAGAGTGGCGCACTGCCATATTCAGGCATCATTCCAGGTCGAGAAGCAGCATCACCCGAGCCGGAAAAGCGCCGCCGACCGCGCAGGCACCCCAATCGTCCGGTCCTCCCCCGTGCCGGTGAACGTTGGGGCCGTCCCCGGACCGCCATATCGCCCATCTCCAGTCGAGACGACCATCGACCACTCCTCCTCGGGCAACGTCGCGAGCATCGGGTCGTCCGCGACCCGGACCGTCATGGCGGCGCCGAAGTTGGCGATCAGGAGGCGACGGGCGTCGCCATGGTGGTGGACCAACGCGACGGCGCGGGCGCCGACCGGCCCGGCCTGGCTCGCGGTGCGATCGTTGACGCGCAGGACGGGGTCGTCGCGGCGCAGGGCGAGCAGGTCCTGATAGAGGCGATAGGTGCCGGCGTTGGTCTCCCGCTCGGTCAGGTCCAGCTTCGAGGCGTGGAAGGTGGTTTCCGCCTGGGGGTCGGGGATCGAGTGGCGCAGGTCGGCGTCGGCGAAGGCGGCGAAGCCCTTGAATTCGGCCCGGCGACCCTCGGTCACCAGGCCGCCCAGGTCGCCGGAGTGGTCGGTGAAGTAGAGGAAGGGGGTGCTGGCCGCGAACTCCTGGCCCATGAACAGGAGCGGCGTCTCCGGTGCCAGCAGCAGCAGGGCCGAGGCGACCTTCCGCGCCTCGAAACTGGACCTCGTCGAGCGCGAGTCCAACGCCGGCATCTACCGCCTCTACCAAGACCTGCTCGCCCTGCGCCGCGACGACCCCGTCCTGCGGGTGCAAGACCGCACTACCAGCCAGGCCGGCCCGGTCGGTGCCCGCGCCGTCGCGTTGGTCCGCCGCCACGGCGACGCCCATCGCCTCCTGATCGCCAACTTCGGCGCCGCCCTGACGATCCGGGTCGCGGACGACCCGATGCTCGCGACGTTGCCCGAGGAAGCGTGGGACCTCGCCCTCTCGACCGCCAATGGGCGATATGGCGGGCCGGGGACGGCCCCAACGTTCACCGGCACGGGGGAGGACCGGACGATTGGGGTGCCCGCGCGGTCGGCGGCGCTTTTCCGGCTCGGGTGAGGCCCGGGCGGCTCGCTCAGGTATCGTCGGCGCCCGCGTGGTCCCCGTCGCTCTGGCCCCCGGGGCCATAGAGGGTCTTGGTCCAGATGGCCGTCAACGCCTCGACGACCGCGGCCCGGCTGGGGCCTGGACTCGGGTCCCGGGAGACGGTCTCGAGCAGATAGCGCTCGGTCATCAGGACCAAGGCCAGGCCGACCGTGTCCGGGTCGAGCGCCGGGTCCATCTCGCCCGCCGCCGCGCCGCGCCGGACCCTGTCCGCGACGGCCCCGGCGAACCGCGCGATCAGGCCGAAGCGGTAGAGCCGCTCGATTTCCGGATCGTTCGCCGCCGCATCGGCGATCGCCCGGAGCACAGGGCCCTCGCGGGCGAAGAATGCCACTCCGGCCGCCAGCGTCTCGCGCACCCCGGACGGCGGGGTGTCGCCCCCCAGCCATCCCCGGTCGATCTCGAAGAGTTCGGCGCCGACGCGCTCCAGAATGCGGGTGATCAAACCGTGCCGGTCGCGGAAGTAGACGTAGAACGACGGCCGGGAGAGGGTAGTCCGGGCCATCACGTCGTCCACGGTTAGGTCCCGGAACGGTTTCACCCGCAGCAAGGCCTCGGCGGCATCCAGGATCTCCCGTTCGGCCTGCGCCGGGCTGCGTCGCCTCCGCGATCGCGCGTCGTCCCTCACGATCCGCTCCCCGTCGATCTCGACGTTCCGCCTCGTCACGGTATCCCGGCTGGGCTATCTGGATCCAGGCTCACCTCTCGGTGGGCCGGATCAACGTGCGAGGTCGCCCACCGTGCCCAATCTACCAGGCGAGGCCCGGCCTAGTTATTGACATAGCGTCAGCAAAAATGTGGGATCGAGAGGCCACCGGTGACGTGAGGGATGACGGCGTGGAGAACGGCATGGAGATGATCGGGAACGAGCACGCGGATGAGGCCAGGGAGGTACGACTCGACCAGGGAGTCATCCGGTATCGGGATATCGGATCGGGGCCGACGCTCGTCTTCGTGGCCGGTCTGCTCGCGAACCGCACCCTCTGGAGAGATGTCGTGTCGCGTTTGGCGGGCGAGTATCGCTGCGTGATGCCCGACCTGCCGCTCGGGGGACACTCGGTCCCCATGGCACCGGGGACGGACCTCAGCCCGCCGGGCGTCGCCCGGATCGTGGCAGACTTCATGGCCACCCTCGACCTACGCGACGTGACCCTGGTCGGCAACGACACGGGGGGCGCCATCTGCCAGATGGTGGTCGCG
Organism: Chloroflexia bacterium; assembly: GCA_013698285.1. Lineage (GTDB taxonomy): Bacteria > Chloroflexota > Chloroflexia > Thermomicrobiales > UBA6265 > JACCVE01. The sequence goes on from JACCVE010000552.1 coordinate 2,366, forward strand.
GCGCACCGGGGGCGGGTCGGGCGGCTCGTGCTCACCAACTGCGACGCCTACGAGGCCTTCTTGCCCCTCGCCCTGAGTCCCTTCCAACATGGGGCCCGCCTCTTCGGCGACCGGTTTGGGACGGCCCTCGGATGGGTCGTGAAACGCCGCGCCGGGCAACGGCTATTCCTCAAAGTCGTCGCCAAGCGTCGTGTCGATGACGCGACGCTCGACGCCTACTTCGGCCCGTTCGCCCGGGACGCCGGGGTGCGACACGACACGGTGCGGTTCCTGGCCGCCATCTCCAACCGCCACACGATGGAGGCCGCCAAGAGCTTCCCGTCCTTCGACCGCCCGGTCCTGATCGTCTGGGGTGAGGACGATCGCTTCTTCTCGGCGGGACTGGCCCGTCGCCTGCAGCGCGATTTCCCCGACGCCCGGCTCGAGTCTGTGCCCGGATCGCGCGCCTTCGTCCCGGAGGACCAACCGGAGACCCTGGCGCGTCTGATCGCGGGGTTCGTGCCGGTGGCGGGTGTGTCGGCCGGTGTTGCGGCGTGATGGGGCCAGATCCCGCGACACGACGCCGGCCGGCAGTCCCCTCGGTGGGCACCGGTTCAGGTCCGGCCGGCCGCCGCCGGCCGCTCCGCCGCCAGCAGCCCCAACAGAGCCTCGCGCATCGCCGCCTCGCCCAGTGCCCGGGCCTCGTCCTTGTGGGTCTCGGTGAGCAGGAGGTGTTCGCCGGCCCGGGGATTGTCGAAGACCGAGAGCAGGGCGACCCGGCGCATGCCGAAGGTCTCGGCAACGGCGAACGTCGCTGCCGTCTCCATGTCCACGGCGACGTAGCCCTCCCCGTACCAGCAAACCAGGTCGTCCATCCCCTCGGCCAGCAGGGCCGCGGTGGACCAGACCGGCCCGGCGTGGACCCGGATCGGCTCGGGTAAAACCGTGGTCTCCCGGATGCTGGCGACCAGGTCGGCGGTGCCGTCGACCCGGCCGATGCCCGGCAGGTAGCAGGCCGAGGCGCCGTCGCCGCAGCCGGCGGCCGTGGCGATCACCAGGTCGCCCGCGTCGATGCCGTCGCCGAGCGCGCCGCAGACGCCGGTCTGGATGACCAGTCCTGTCCCCAGCGCGCCGAAGACGTGGGTGATCTCGGAGGCCATCGGGCCGCCGTAGACCGAGGCATAGGCGACATCGATGCCGCCCAGGCGGCCGACGCAGACATCCTCGAACAGCGCGTTCGGCGAGCCGACCTCGATCACGTCGGAGAGCAGGGCGACATGTTCCGCGTAGTGACGCTTCAGGTTGCGGGTCCCCCGCAGCACCAGCGCGGTCGGGACGCGGTCGGGCGGCAGCGACAGGGCCGCCAGCCAGTCGTCCCGGGTGAGGTCCTTCAGCATGGCGGCGAGTATAGGCGGTAGACGGGGACGACGAGGTGGCCGGGAGCCAATCGGA
>JACCVE010000048.1 GCA_013698285.1 Chloroflexia bacterium
GCATGTCCCGCGAACGCGGCACCGGGCACCACGTCGGTGACGGCCACCGGTCGGCCACGACCTGATACGGACTCCGCATGAAGCGTGAACGTTCGACGCACATCGTCGGGGAGGACCTCGTGTCCTCCCGCGCCACGGAGGAGCGGCGCTCCGGTGATAACCAGTGCTCCTATGGTGGAGTGATCACCCGGTTTCCGTATGAATCGGTTGCGAGTGGGGCAGGAAAAGCGAGGTGACGGTAGAGGACCGAGGCGCTCTACTGAACCGGGCCGGGCCGCCGCCCCCACCGCACCCACCGCCCCAGCACCGGCAGCATCCCCATCCGGGTCGCGATCTCGAACAGGATCAGCACCAGGGCCAACGCCAGCGGCAGGCCCCAGATCGGGCGGAACTCCCGCAGGGCGCCCCCGGAGGATCCGCCCGCCGCGAAGGCCGCCCCTGAGTCCGAGAGGTCCAGTACCCTGCCGCCCGTCAGCGCCGCCAGGGCCCGCAGCAGTGCGTGGCCGCCCGGCTGGGGCCGCGACTCCGGAGAGGGCGGCACGGCGAACCCCGCCACTTCGGCCAGGGTCTCCCCGCCGCGGGACTGGCGCAGCTCGACCCGGTAGGCGCCGGGGTCCGGGGCACTGACCCGCGCCTCGTAGCGGCCGGGTGCCGCCTGGACCAGGGTCAGCTCCGTCACCCCGCCGGTGGGGTTGGTGACGGTGGCCGTCGTCGCGGCCTGGTCGACGAATCCCCCGTCCTCGGCCAGGGCATCGACCGAGAGGACGGTCGTCGTGCCGTCCCGGGCGGCGGTGATCCTCAGCGGCCTGGCCTCGGGGTCCGGCAATGACCAGCGGACCACGTTCGACCAGAACCCGTCATAGCCGGGCCAGGCCACCCACTCGCGCGAGAAATCGGCCCCGTCGTCGCCGGTCCAGGCCACGACCCGGCCCAGCCCGTACTGCCACTTCGCCAGCAGCGGGTCCTCCCGGTCGCTGGCCAGCACCACCTGGGCGTTCGGCTTCGCCTCGGCGAAGTCGTACCCGTCCAGGGCGGGCATCGTCTCCGGGTCGAACCCGGCCATGATCGGGCTGGCCCCGGTCTGGATCGGCGAGAAGACCCCCCGCAGCACCGACTGGCTGCCGGCGCTGCGCGCCTCTTCCAACGTGATCCGGGGGATCTCCTCCGGCCGGTCGGTGAAGTGGTAGCGACCTTCGCCCGTCTCGGCCAGGAACTGGAGCAGCTCCTGGTCGGCGTCGTTCCCGATCGCGATCGTGGAGAGGGTCGTGTTCTGGGTCACGGCCGCGTCGAGCAATTGCTGGTAACTCTCCCGCGAGCCGGTCTGGGACTTCCCGTCGGTCAGCAGCACGATGTGGCGGGCGTCGGCCTCGACCGCGCCGATCGCGTCGAAGCCCAGCGATAGGGCCGGGTAGATCTCGGTCCCACCCCCGGGCTCCAACGCCGCCACCCGGGCCGCCAGGTCCGACCGGGTCGCCTCTCCCACGATCTCGGTGATCGGCAACACCCACTGTTGGGCCTCGTCGAAGGCCAGCACCCCCACCAGGTCCCCGTCGGCTAGGGCATTGGTCGCCAGGACCACCGCCTGCTTGGCCATGTCCATCTTGGAGCCGCCCCCGACCGGGTCGTAGCTCATCGAGCCGGAGTGGTCCACGACCAGCAGGATCGCCACCCGCTCCCGCTGCCTTCCCTCGGTCACCTTGACCGTCACCGGCAGGGTCTCTTCCAGCGTCGTCCCGGCGTAGCCCCCCGGACCGTAGGCCCCCGTCCCGCCCAGCACGATCAGGCCCCGGCCCAGCGCCCGCGTCGCCTCCGTCAGGGCCGCGAGCTGGTCGAGCCGGAGCTGGTCGGCGGGCACGTTGTCCAGCACCACCGTGTCGTAGTCGCCGATCTCCGACAGCCGGGCCGGGACCCCGGACGGTGCCACCACGGTGACCGCCGCCCCGCGCCGCTCCAGCGCCAGGCGCAGCCGCTCCGGATCGTGCCCCGCCGGGACGACCATCAACACCGCCGGCTGCCCCCGGACCACGGTCGCCAGCGGGGCGACGTTGTTCTCGGCCACGACATCCGGCGCCGTGGTCGGCACCACCCGCACCTCCAGCGCGTGGAATCCCGGCGCCAGGTCGGCGACGTTGAATTGGAAGGTCGAGATCCCCGCCGCGAACCGGGCCGGGATCGCCTGCTCCCGCATCCCGTCGATCCAGAGTTCGACGCTGCCCTCGCCGCCGCTGCCCGAGGCCGCGCTGACCAGGACCGCGAACGGCTCCCCCTGCCAGGTCGCCGCCGGGGCGGTCACGCCATCGACGCGCAGGTCGTCCTGCCCCGTCCCCCCCAGCGGCACGACATCGATCGGCAGCCCCTCGGCCGCCGCCTGGCCGGACTGGGCCAGGGCCTCTCCCACGTTCTCGGCCCCGTCCGAGAGCAGCACCACCCGCCGCGACCCGCCCAGGGGCAGCGTCCGGGCCAGGGCCAGGGCCGACTCGATGTCGGTGTAGGTGGCCTGCTCGGGCGGGAACGGCACCTCCGCCCAGGTATCGCC
>JACCVE010000569.1 GCA_013698285.1 Chloroflexia bacterium
CGAGACATCCGCAACACCGTGGCTGTGACGGAAACCGTGCCGCCGTCGCCGGCGCCGAGCGAGTCCGGGAGAGTGGGAGCCGGACCCAGGGGCGACGTCGGACATCCTTCCCGAGCCGCCGCCCGAACCCGGGACACCCCGTCCCGCCAGTAGGCGCGGCCGACCGTCGCCCGTTACCGCGACATCCCCCGCCGGCAGGCGTGCCGCCGGGGACTGAGTGGGTCCGTCTCCGCGGTCGCGTCAGCGACCGGGGCGTTGGGCCAACCGGGGTGGTACCGCGGGTTCGCCCGTCCTCGACGCGTCGGGGGCGGGCGTCTTGTCGTCCCGATCCCGCCGCTCGACGCACCTTTCGATTCCGAATCTGATCCCTCCGACCCCGACCGACCCGTCCGACCACCAGCAACCAGACCGGAGCACACATGACGACTTTTCGCGAGGTGGCCCAGAAGGTCGATTTCCCCGCCCAGGAGCGCGAGACCCTCGCCCGCTGGGAGCGGGAACAGACCGTCGCCGCCTACCTGCGTCGCAACGAGGACAGCCCGGAGCGGTTCTCGTTCCTGGACGGCCCCATCACCGCCAACAACCCCATGGGCGTCCACCACGCCTGGGGCCGCACCTATAAGGACCTCTTCCAGCGCTACCAGGCCATGCTCGGCAAGCACCAGCGGTTCCAGAACGGCTTCGACTGCCAGGGCCTCTGGGTCGAGGTCGAGGTCGAGAAGGAACTGGGCCTCAAGAGCAAGCGCGACATCGAGACCTACGGCATCGCCGAGTTCGTCGAGCGGTGCAAGGAACGGGTCCTGAAGTTCGCCGCCCGCCAGACCGACCAGTCCGTTCGCCTCGGCTACTGGATGGACTGGGATCACTCCTACTTCACGATGTCGGACGAGAACAACTACACCATCTGGCACTTCCTCAAGACCTGCCACGAGCGCGGCTGGGTCTACAAGGGCCACGACGTGATGCCCTGGTGCCCCCGCTGCGGGACCGGCCTGTCAGAGCACGAGATCGTCACCGAGGGCTACCAGGACCGCACCCACCTCTCGACCTACGTCGCCTTCCCCCTCCGCGACGAGCCCGGTGCTTCCCTCCTGACCTGGACCACCACCCCCTGGACCCTGGTCGCCAACGTCGCCGCCGCCGTCCACCCCGAGCTGACCTACGTCCGGGTCGAGCGAGGTGGTCACGCCTACTACCTGGCCAAGGACGCCGTCCGGACCGCCATCCGCGGCGACCACGAGGTGACCCGCGAACTGACCGGCCAGGAGATGCTCGGCTGGGTTTACGACGGTCCCTTCGACAACCTCCCCGCCGCCGCGGGCATCGCCCACCGGGTCATCGCCTGGGAGGACGTCTCTGCCACCGAGGGCACCGGCATCGTCCACATCGCCCCGGGCTGTGGTAAGGAAGACTTCGCCCTATCGAAGACCTATGACTTGCCCGTGATCGCCCCGATCGACGAGTTCGGCGTCTATGTCGCCGGCTTCGGCCCCTTCACCGGTGCCTACGTCCACGAGGTCGCCACCCCGATCATGGCCGCCCTGGAAGAGAAGGGCCTCCTGTTCCGGGGAGAGAACTACACCCACCGCTACCCCGTCTGCTGGCGCTGCAACACCGATCTCGTCTTCCGCCTGGTCGACGAGTGGTTCATCTCCATGGACGAGCTGCGCGCCCCGATGATGGACAACACCCGCGCCATCCGCTGGATCCCCGAGTTCGGCCGCGACCGCGAGCTGGACTGGCTCGCCCACATGGACGATTGGATGATCTCCAAGAAGCGGTACTGGGGCCTGGCCCTCCCCATCTACGAGTGCCAGGACTGCGGTCACTTCGAGGTCATCGGCAGCGAGGTCGAACTCCAGGAGCGCGCCGTCTCCGGCTGGGACGAGTTCGAGGGCCACACCCCCCACCGGCCCTGGATCGACGCCGTCACCATCGCCTGCGCCTCCTGCGGCGCCGAGACGAACCGGATCAAGGACGTCGGCAACCCCTGGCTCGACGCCGGCATCGTCGGCTTCTCGACCCTCGACTACCGCCACGACCGCGAGCATTGGGAAAAATGGTTCCCGGCCGACCTGATCTCCGAGAGCTTCCCCGGCCAGTTCCGCAACTGGTTCTACGCCCAGCTGGCCGAGGGCACCACCCTGGTGCCGGACCGGCCTCCCTATAAGACCGTCTTCTCGTACGCCCTGATGCGCGACGAGAAGGGCGCCGAGATGCACAAGAGCAAGGGCAACGCGATCTGGTTCGACGACGCCGCCGAGATCGCCGGCGTCGACACCATGCGCTGGCTCT
>JACCVE010000343.1 GCA_013698285.1 Chloroflexia bacterium
GGGCCGGGGCGGCCGGGGGCCGCCGGGGAGGGGAGACGAGATGGCCGTCCGGGTGGGCGAACGAGTATCGGTGCGGGCAGGCGGAAGCGAGGGCAGGGCGATGGAGACCTCATCACACGCGTTAGAGATCCACGGTGCCGTCAAGGCGTTCAAGAAGAGCAAGGCCGAGCGCAAGGACGGCACGGGCCTGGCCAAGGCCCTCGACGGGGTCTCCCTGACGGTCGGCCGGGGCGAGATCGTCGGCATCCTGGGGCCGAACGGGAGTGGCAAGAGCACGCTGGTCCGGGTCATCTCGACCCTGATCCTGCCGGACGCGGGCACCATCGAGGTCTTTGGCCTCGATGCCCTGAAGCACCAGAAGGCGGTCCAGCGGACCATGAACCGGGTCAGCGTCGAGGCCAGCTTCTTCAAGAAGATGTCGGCGCTGGAGAACCTGCTCTACGGCTCCAAGCTCTACGGCATGACGGGGAGCGAGGCCCGGCCCCGGATCAAGGAGATCCTGGCCAACATCGGGTTCGACTACGCCCGGGCCGGGGAGCCGATGGAGAACCTCTCCCGGGGGATGCAACAGAAGATCGCCCTGGCCCGGGCGCTCTTGACCAGCCCGATGCTGATGCTGCTCGACGAGCCGACCACCGGCCTCGCCCCGCGCAGCAAGAAGGAGGTCCAAGCCTTCATCCGCCAGATCCACGGCTCGCACGACTCGTCGGTGCTGCTCTGCACCCACGACATGGCCGAGGCCGAGGACCTCTGCGACCGGGTCGGGATCATGCTCGACGGCCAGATCATCGAGATGGACCGGCCGGAGGCCCTGAAGCGACGCTACCAGACCGACGGCGACCTGCCGACCCTGGAGCAGGTCTTCATGGCCGCCACCGGCAAGTCGTTCGAGGAGGCTGAGGACGAGGAGGGCCGCAAGGCGCAGGCTCGGGCCGCCGCCGCCAAGCGGGCGGACGGGCACGGCACGGACGGCATCGCGCCGGACGGCCCCGCCGACGGGCGTGGTGACGGGCACGGTGACGAGCGACGCGCGGTGATCGCGAGCGGGGCGACGGCGGATGCCGGGGCCGAGCACGCGGGGGTGAGATGATGCAGACACCGATCGCGATGGGGGGCAAGCGGCCCCTCTGGATCATGGAGTTGATCGCCGTCTGGGGATTCGTCCAGCGGAACTACTTCCTGACCAAACGGTATATCTGGTGGGAGCTGGTCTGGCTGGCCTACACCACGGCCAACACGCTCAGCATCGGCTACATCGGCCTCGGGGCGGGGGCCGGGTCGAACGACCCGGAAGAGGTGGCCCGCCTGACCACCTTCTTGCTGATCGGGGCGCTCCTCTGGAGCTACCTCTCGATGCTGTTCGACATCCTGGCCGAGACGGTGATGTGGGAACGGTGGGAGGGCACGATCGAGTACACGTTCATGTCGCCGGTCAGCCGGGCCACCCACCTGATCGGGACCAGCATCTACGCGGTGATCTACGGCATCCTGCGGATGATCGTGATCCTGGGGGCGATCTCGCTGTTCTTCGATCTCCGGTTGGGTGACGCCAACTACCCGGCCGCGCTGGCGATCCTGGCGATCGCCAGTGTCTCGCTGGTCGGGTTCGGGATGGTCGGGTCGGTGATGCCGCTGCTCTCGCCGGAGAAGGGCGCCCAGGTGACCTTCATCTTCGCCTCCTTCCTGCTGCTGATCTCCGGCGTCTACTACCAGGTGGACGTCCTGCCGGAGTGGATGCAGACCCTGGCCCGGTTCTCGCCGGCCTACTACGCCCTGCTCGGCATCCGGGCCGCGCTGGAGGACGGGGCCAGTTTCGGCAGCCAGTGGCACAACGTCTGGCCGCTGATCCTGATCGGCCTGGTCTCGGTCCCGCTCGGGATCAAGATCTTCGAGGCCGGCGAGCGCTTCGCCAAGCGGACCGGCCGCCTGAAGCGGAGCGGGTAGGGTCACCAAGGCTCGATCTCGGACGAGGGGGCCTACGCCCGCTGCCAGAAACGGCAGCGGGTGGCGGTCCTCTCTCTTTTCGATCGTCGGCGCCGGGAGTAGCCCCGAGGGGTAGGTAAATGATGTCCCCCCGGTTCGTGACACGCATCGTAACCGTCTGATAATCGTACTGGCTCACGCCTTGCCAACGGGGCACGACCGACTCCGTGGGGGACGAACTGCGTCGTACGGTGCCACGGGCAGTACAACAGGGGTCAGGGACCACATGGCAAGCTCAGACAGGTATGGGGCGGCTGGTGCCGATCCGGTGCGGACGTTCGCCGCCGAAGCGATCGGCACGTTCTGGTAACTGTTCAGACTTAAGGGTGCGGCACTCGCTGCCCGATGATCTACGACGGTCCAGCCCTCGTCCGTACGCGGCGCCCGAGCTTGGTCGGACACTCATTCGGCTCGTCGCACCCACAAGACTGAACTGTTACCGTTCTTGCTGGTCCTGATCGGCACGGCGGTGGCCTGCGCCGCGGTCCTGCGGCAGGAGACCGCCGGTCCCCCCTACGGCTCGCTCGCGATCGCGCTCTCGTTCGGCCCGGTGCTGGTGGCCATCGTCGCGGGACTGGGCCAGGTCAGCGGTGCCCACGTCAATCCCGCCGTGACCCTGGGGTTGGCGTCCGCTGGCCAGTCACCCTGGCGCCTCGTCCCGAGCTACATCATCGCCCAGCTCCTCGGCGGCCTGCTGGCGGCTGTCGTGGTCTGGGGCGCCTATGGCGAACGCGCCCGGGAGATGGCCAACCTCGGCGCCCCGGCGCCCGTGCCGGAAGCGACTGCCTTACAGGGTTTGCTCGTCGAAGCGCTGATCGCGTTCCGGCTGGTCTTCACCGTGGTCGCGGTCGCCACCGACCCGCGGGTGCCCGAAGGTGTTCAGCCGCTGGCGATCGGCTTCGCGCTCGCCGCGGGGGTGTTGCTGGGCGGGCCGGTGAGCGGCGGGGCGAGCAATCCGGCCCGCGCGCTGGGGCCGATGATCGTCGCCGGCAGCTTCGGCGACGTGGCCATCTACGTCGTCGGTCCCATCGTCGGCGCCATCGTGGCGGCGCTGCTCTACGACAAGTTCATCGCGGGAGCGATTGCGCCCACCACGGCGGTCGCCAGCGAGGGCGGCGCCTCCGGCAACGGTTCGCGGTCCGGCGACGACGATGGGCATGGCGGTAGCGCCGTCGGACACGGCGGACGCGATGATGACGGCGGCGCGGCGACGACCAGGGGCCGGCGCTGGTCGCACGTCCCGGATTCTGGGGCACGATCAACAAACACTCCTATACACCCGTCGCATGGGGGGTTGGCACGCATCCTGCATCCTCAAAAAGTGGATGGCGGAATGTACCGTCACCATACGAGGAGGATCACCACATGGACCGCATCAAGGATATGGCTTCGGGATTCAACCCCGCTGATCTTCAGAAGTACGTTCAGGACGTCAACTTCCCCGTCAGCAAGGACGACCTGATGTCGCAGATCCAGGGCAAGGGCGCCCCCAGCGACATGGTCGACAAGATCCGCAATTCTGACATGGCCGAGTTCAACGGCCCCCAGGACGTAATGTCGGCCGTCCAGGGCAGCTAGGGTCGCAGGGCCCGGGTTGCCGGGCCCGCGCTCGACGTAACCGTCGGCTCCCATAGGGAATGCGTGGCCGATTGCCCGAAGAAGGGCAATCGGCCACATGCCGTACGGGCGCCGATCGGGTCGCCGATGCCCGATCTCCACCTTGCAGGGGGCTGCCCCCGTGTGCTCTAGGGTTCCACGGGTGCGTGAGCGCGGTAAGCCCCGGCGGCCGGAATGTTGGCAGTTAACCCGGGCTCAGTGTGAGCGGTGCCATCGAGCCTGCGGGGACGCGACGGCGAATGGGGAAGAACCCGCTGTCGGCCGCGTCTACCCAGCACTCACCAGCTCGGCCTGGTCCGGAACGATCGTCTCGGCGTCGACCAGGCGCGGCAGTAGGATGGTGAAGGTGGCCCCCTCGCCGACGGTGGAGGCGACCGAGATCGAGCCGCCGTGGGCGGTGACGATCTCACGGGCGATGAAGAGGCCCAGGCCCAACCCGCGATGGTGGTCGTCGGCGGTCCGGACTTGGGTGAAGCGG
>JACCVE010000605.1 GCA_013698285.1 Chloroflexia bacterium
CAGGATCGCCCGGGCGATCGAGGAGGCGGGCGGGGCGCTCTCCGCCGACGACCTGGCCGGGCACCGGACCGATTTCGTCGCCCCGATCGCCACGACCTACCGGGGCCACACGGTCTACCAGACGGGCCTGCCGACCCAGGGCCTGATCCTGCTCGGGGCCCTCAACATCGTCGAGCGGTCGGACCTGGCCGCCCTCGGATGTGGCAGCGAGGCATGGATTCACCTCCAGATCGAGGCCAAGAAGCTGGCCTATGCCGACCGGCTCGGTTTCGCTGCCGACCCGGCGTTCTTCGCCACTCCGATGGACACCCTCCTCTCCAAGGCCTGGGCGGCCGAGCGAGCGAACCGGATCGGGGAGCGGGCGGCGAGCGACGTGCCTCCGGGTGAGCACCGGGACGGGGACACCACCTACCTCTGCGTGGTGGACCGGGATGGGCTGATGGTCTCCCTGATCCAGTCGGTCTCAGCCGCCTTCGGGTGCGGCATGGTCGCGGGCGACACCGGGGTGGTCCTCAACAACCGGGTCGGGCGGGGCTTCAGCCTGGAGGAGGGGCACCCCAACGTCTTCGCCCCGGGCAAGAAGACGATGCACACCCTGAACTGCTTCCTGATCGCCGACGAGGCCGGCACCCCGGTCCTGGTCGGGGGGACACCCGGCGGAGACGGCCAGCCCCAGTGGAACCTCCAGACGATCACCGGCCTGGTCGATGGGGGGCTGGATGTCCAGGCCGCGATCGAACAGCCGCGCTGGACCAGTTGGCCGGGGACGGACCCCAGCACCCTGCCCAACCCCTACGAACTGCGGATCGAGGACCGTGCCGGGGAGGACGTCATCACTGCCCTGCGGGAGCGGGGTCACGAGGTCCGCGTCCAAGGTCCGTGGGCGGGCGGAGGGGCGACGCAGGTGATCGCCAGGGACCCGGCGACCGGGGTACTGATCGGAGGCTCCGACCCGAGAGCCGAAGGTATCGCTCTCGGCCTGTGACCCGGGCACCCGGCCTCACTCGAAGCCGGGTGCCGGAGGCATGGTTCGCCACACCTGGGCGATGTCGTGCCGTGGGTTCTCGTGATGGCTCGCGACGCGAATGTCACGCGACGAAGTAGCCGCTGGCGTGCAGGAAGAACAAGACGGCCTGGCCGGTCGCCAGTGCCACGAGCAGCACCCGCCAGCGGCCGGTCGAGATCGGCAGCGTCGCGGCGGCGACCCAGAGCGGGAAGACTGGCAGCAGGTAGCGAGGCACCGAGAGGAAGCCGTTGTAGCCCGCCGGGCTGGCGAGGGGCACGAGGAGGCAGGCGACCGCGTAGGAGGTATATCCCCATCCCAGGTGGTGCCAGCAGCGAGGCAGCAGGACGAGGGCCACGCCGACCGCCGGGAGGCCGATCAGCCGCGGCGCCTCGCCGGGGGCGGGGAGGAGATCACCGCCGGTGAACCAGTCGCGATAGGCCCGAAGGGCGGTGTGGGCCCCCGTCCAGAGGGACCGCCAGGGCCAGGTGGGATGGCGGTCCCAGTGCGCCCCGACCCGCATCGGCAGGAGCGGGTCGCCCCAGAGGTTCTCCAGGTGCCAGAGGAAGATGGCCGGGGCGAGGGGCACCAGGGCGAGTGGCCAGGCCAGGCGGAGTAGGGGACCGGGACGCCAGCCGGCCTGGCCGACCGCGAGGGCGGCGAGGGGGATCAGGACCAGCAGCCCGGTGTTGCGCGTCACGGCGGCCAGAGCGGCGAGGGCGACGGCGATCACCCACCGGCCGCGCCGGGCGGCCAGCAGGGATGACGCGCTGAGGGCGAGGAACAGCGATTCGGTGTAGACGGCCGAGAAGACGAACCCGTTCGGCAGCAGTGCGACCAGCCAGACCGCCCGGTCGGCGACCCTGCCGGGCAGGTCGGCCCGGACGAGGCGGTGCAGGGCGACCAGGGCGACGAGCAGGGCCAGATTGGAGATGACGACCCCGGCGACCTCGACCCCGGCCCCGGTGAGCCAGGCAGCGCCGCGCAGCAGGAGGGGATAGAGGGGCCAGAACGCGGCCCGCTCGCGCCGCCCACCGTACCCGTCCCCGGCGATCTCGGCGTACCAGCCCCCGTCCCAGATCGCCAGCGGCGCGACGATCCAGCCCGCCCACCCGCCAAGGTCCGGCCGGACCCAGGTCCGGGACGGGACGAACCGGACGGTGAGGACGGCGGTCAGGGTCACCAGGGCGAGATGGGTGAGGAAGGCGAGGAGGGGCACGCGATCGGCCCGAAGTGTCTCACCTCGCACCTAGCGGGTCGCATTTCTTGGTGACGATGAACCCGTGTTCGCGATCGATAGGGGGTGAACGGAACGAAACGCCAAGTCAGCGGCGACGGTTATGCTCATGACCGGCTTTCCGCTGTGCGCACTTCTCGATCAAGTCGAGGTCCTGCCGGTGCCAAGAGTCATGTTCGATTCGGTGGGCTCCGGGCAACGACCGAAAATGACGTGGTGAGGTTTGCCCAGATTGCTCAACTCACCCGGGCTAACC
>JACCVE010000612.1 GCA_013698285.1 Chloroflexia bacterium
TGATCCGATCCACGGGACCAACGAGCGAGATCGACCTTTGCGATGGCTCTTCGGGCTGCTGCTCCGGCGGCAACCGCGCTACCGGCGGCGCGACCGGCTCCTGCTCAGCCGGGGCGCCACGGGTCTGAATCGCTACCTGGTCCGCCGTCAGCGGGCGGCCCTGCCCCGGTTCGTCGACACCCGCGGCATGGCCTCGGACACCCTCCTTACCTAGACCAGGTCGGGTCATGGACGATAGACCGGGTCGCGGACGAGCCGCGACCCGGTCTGTCCGCACGGGCGTTTGCCGCGCGCCGGTGTCCCTATTGGACGCCCGGGTTGCCGGCCTCTGTCACGACGGTGTTGATGACCTGGACGGCCGAGGCCGCGTCGCGCACGTCATCCACCTGGTAGTAGTCGGCCGTCCACGTTTGGGGCGTCAGCGTGACACCGGTGTAGCCGCCGTGGCGACCGTCGAACCAGCGGATGTGCTCGTTTCGACCTTCGAAGTACTCCCGGAAGAAGTCGGCGTTGTCGACCGCGCCCCCGGCCGTGATCGAGGAGCAGATGAACTCGGTCCCGACCGTCTCGGAATTTGGGTCGGCCCAGTCGGCCTTCAGGTCGTTGGCCCAGTGGCAGTGGATATCGCCGGTCAGGACCGCGAGGTTGGAGATACCCCGGCTCATGACGTGGCTCAGGATGCGGTTTCGCGCCTCCGGGTAGCCCGGCCAACTGTCCTGCCAGTACTGTCCCGGCGAGCCCGCCTCGCCCGATCCCTGTTCGAGTTCAGCCATCTGGACCTGCTGGGCAAGGACGTTCCAAATCGCCTGGCTCTCGTCCAGGTTCTGCAGGAGCCAGCGCTCCTGCTCGGGGCCAAGCATGGTCGTACTGGGGTCGAGCGCGGCCGGGCAGCGCACGGTCGCCCCCTCGCCGCACGGCTGGTCGCTGCGGTACTGGCGGGTATCGAGGGTCTGGAACTCGGCCAGGTTGCCCCAGGTGAACTCGCGGTAGAGTTGCATGTTCGGTCCCTGCGGCATGCTGCTGGCCCGGAGGGGCATGTGCTCGTAGTAGGCCTGGTAGGCCGCCGCGACGAGATCCGGGAACCCCGCCTGCGGCCGGGGATCCTCGCGGTTCAGGGCGGCGTAGTCGTTCTCGGCCTCGTGATCGTCCCAGGTCACGATCCAGGGCGCCGAGGCGTGGGCGGCCTGGAGATCCATATCGGTCTTGTAGAGGGCGTGCCGGTTCCGGAACAGGCCGAGGTCGAGGAGGGCATCTCCCGTGAACCGGCGGGGCGCCTCTTCGTCGTCGTAGACGGCGTACTCGCCGGGCCCCATCTCGTAGATGTAGTCGCCGAGGCCGAAGACCACGTCGAAGTCGTTCTCCGCGATGTGTCGGTAGGCAGCGAAGTAGCCATGCTCGTAGTGGGCGCAACTCGTGAACGCGAAGCGGAGCTGGTCCACGGCGGCATCGGGCTCGGGCGCCGTCCGCGTCCGGCCGGTCGGGCTCACCTCGCCGCTGGCCATGAACCGGTAGTAATACTCCCGGGCCGGCGCGAGACCCGTGACATCGACGTGGACGCTGTGGGCCAGGGCCGGGCTGGCGATGGCGACGCCGGTCTGGACGATGTCGGTGAAAGCGTCGTCGTTGGCGATCTCCCAGCGGACCTCGTAGGGGAGCGGCGCCATCCCGCCGCCGTCGCGCGGCGAGACCGCCAGCCGGGTCCACAGCACCACACCGGTCGGGAGAGGGTCACCGGAGGCGACGCCGAGCGAGAAGGGTGTCGAGGCAAAGGCCGATGCGGCGACTGGTGAAGCATCGGACGTGCCGGCCAGGTCTTGGGCGATGAGGCGACTCGGCCGGCCAGGGAAACTGACGGCGGCCGTCAACGCGGCGGCCGAGGCGCCGCTGACGAGGAGCCGGCGCCGGTTCATCCGCTCGATCATGGCGCGCTCGAACCGCGCCCGCGCGTTGCTCATCCGGTGGTCCACCATGTGGGCTCGTCCTCCCTCTGATACCCCGGCCGCTGACGGTGCCCCGCCGAACCGTTTCCCCGGCACGGGGAACGGCCTGGTCCCGGGTGGGTCACCTCACCCAGCCGAGCGCGGGGCGGCCGATCGGGTCGAAAAGCGAAAAACGTCCGCGACCGGAGTCTCCGGCCGTTCCCCCGATCGTAGGCCCCCCGGATGCCGGGCGGCTTAAGGTCCGGTGAACGGGAGACTAAGGAACCACGAAAAGGGGGAGACTCGGTCCCATCGGGCCAGACCACCATGCCCCGGCACGGCCAGAATCGAGGCCCCGCGATCCCAGGGAACACCACTCGCGTCGGGCCTTCGTCCATCCGTTCGCACGTTCGGCAAAAACTGCGATAATCACGACCCCGTGCCGGATGGTACTCCGGCTCGCGATCGGGACGGACCGGACAACCTCACCTCCAGGAAGGGAGAGACGCGTGATCCACCGCATCCTCAACGTGGCCTTGGCCACCCTCGTGCTGCTCGCCGGCGTCGTCGCCGTGGGGGTGCCGCGCGTCGCGGGCATCGCCCGCCAAGATGTCACCTGCAACACTCCGTACCCGACCGACACGCTCCAGATCATGGCCCCGGCCGCGCCGGGCGGCGGGTGGGACACCACCGCTCGCGAGATGCAGGCCGTCCTCCAGACCGGGATCATCGACCAGAGCGTCGAGGTCTACAACGTCGAGGGCGCCGGCGGCACGATCGGGCTAGCCCAGCTCGTCAGCGACAACGCCGGCGACCCGAACACCCTGATGATGATGGGCCTGGTGATGGTCGGCGGCATCGCCACCAACCAATCCGAGGTGACCCTCGACGACGTGACCCCCATCGCCCGGTTGACGACCGAATACGAGGTGATCGTCGTCCCGGCCGACTCGCCGTTCCAGACCATGGCCGACCTCGTCGCCGCCTTCCAGGCCGATCCGGGCGCCACCGCCTTCGCCGGCGGATCGGCCGGCGGCACCGATCACATCCTCGTTGGCCTGATCGCCCAGGCGGTCGGCATCGACCCGACCCTGATCAACTACGTCCCCTACTCCGGCGGTGGAGAGGCGCTGGCCGCCCTCCTCGCCGGCGATGTCGCGGCCGGCGTCTCCGGCTACGGTGAGTTCCAGGGCCAGATCGAGGCGGGCGAACTGCGCGCCCTCGCCATCTCGGCGGCGCAGCCCGCGGCGGATGCCACCCCGGCGGCCGGTACTGCCGAAGCGAGCCCAGCCGCCGCGCTGCCCCCGGTGCCGACGCTGCAAGAGCAAGGCGTCGATGTCGAGTTGGCCAACTGGCGCGGCGTCGTCGCCGGACCCGACATCCCGGACGATGTCCGCCAGTGCATGATCGCGATGGTCGAGACCATGAGCCAGTCGCAGCCGTGGCAGGACACCCTGGCCCGCTATGGGTGGTCGAACTTCTTCCTCGGCGGTGAGGAGTACGGCACATTCCTCCAGACCGAACGGGACCGCGTCCTGCCGCTGCTGGAAACCCTCGGCCTGATCGAGGCCGCCTGACGACCGACCCTGGCACGCGGCGCGAGTCACGATCGCGATCCGCACCGCGTGCCCCCGGACCACTGAAGCCATGATGACCGCCGCGGCCCGCGGCACCGGCACCATGCCGGAGCCGCGAGCCAGATGACGACGACCAGCGTCCGGACGAGCCGGAGGGATCATCGTGCCGGCGACCGACGACCATATCGACACCGACGGCGCGCGCGATCCCCGACCTGGCCCCGCGCCCGAGCCGGACGGCGCCTCACGCGGCGCCCTGGTCGCGGAGCTGCTGGTGGCGACCGCCGCGGTCGCCCTCGGCGTCTGGATGCTGCGGGAGACCGGGGAGATCCGCGTCGTCCGCTCCTATGCCCAAGTCGGTCCCCGGGTCATCCCGACGATCGTCGGCTGGGGCCTGATCGG
Source organism: Chloroflexia bacterium (assembly GCA_013698285.1). Taxonomy (GTDB): domain Bacteria; phylum Chloroflexota; class Chloroflexia; order Thermomicrobiales; family UBA6265; genus JACCVE01. Next base: position 3,899 of record JACCVE010000612.1, read on the forward strand.
CACCGGCGCTTGGCTCGCCCTCGACGCGCTGAGGGGCCGGGGCACCAGGCCCACCGACGATGCCGAAGACGTCGACCTCTCCCTGCCGACCGACTGGGTCGCCCTCGGCCTCATCGCGACGGCCCTGCTGGCCTACCTCATCCTCCTTGAACGCGGCGGCTACGTCGTCGCCAGCACGGCGCTCTTTGCCATCGCCGCTTTCGGGATGGGCAGTCGGAAGTACCTCCGCGACCTCGCCTGCGCCGCCGGGCTGGCCCTGGGGACATGGTTCCTCTTCACCGCCGGCCTCTCGCTGCGCCTGCCGGCAGGCTGGCTCGAAGGGATTCTCTAACGTGGGTGCCTTCGGTGACCTGATCAACGGCTTCGGCGTCGCCCTGACGCCCCAGAACCTGGGGTGGGCCCTGCTCGGCGTCTTTCTCGGCACGGCGGTCGGGGTCCTGCCGGGGATCGGCCCGGCCCTGACCGTCGCCCTCCTCTTGCCAGTCACCTACGACTTGGAGCCGATCAGCGCCTTCATCATGTTCGCCGGCATCTACTACGGCGGCATGTACGGCGGCTCGACTACTTCGATCCTGCTCAACACCCCGGGCGAGTCCGCCTCGATCATCACGGCCCTGGAAGGCAACCAGATGGCCAAGCGCGGCCGGGGCGCCGCCGCACTGGCGACGGCCGCGATCGGGTCGTTCGTGGCCGGTACCATCGGCACGATCGGTCTGACGCTGATCGCCCCGATCATGGTCGAGGTGGCCCTCAACTTCGGCGAGGCCGAATACCTGGCCCTGATCGTCCTCGCCTTCAGCACCATCACCGCCCTGCTCGGCGGCTCGCTGGCCCGGGGCTTCCTGGCCCTGTTCCTCGGCCTGGCCCTCGGCCTGGTCGGGATCGACGAGATGACCGGCCAGGCCCGCTTTACCTTCGGCATCCCCCAGCTCCGCAACGGCATCGACGTCGTCACCGTCGCCGTCGGCCTCTTCGCGGTCGGCGAGACCCTCTGGATCGCCTCCCGCCTGCGCCAAGACACCGATTCCGTCACCCCCGTCAGCGGCTCGATCTGGATGACCCGCGACGAGTGGCGGCGATCCTGGAAGCCCTGGCTGCGCGGCACGGCCCTCGGCTTCCCGATCGGCAGCCTGCCCGCGGGCGGGGCCGAGATCCCGACCTTCCTCTCCTATTCGTTGGAAAAGCGGCTCAGTGCCCACCCGGAGGAGTTCGGCAAAGGGGCGATCGAGGGGGTCGCCGGGCCGGAGGCGGCCAACAACGCCTCGGCCGCCGGGGTCCTCGTCCCGCTGCTGACCCTCGGCCTGCCGACCTCGGCCACCGCCGCGATCCTGCTGGTCGCTTTCCAGCGCTACGGCCTGCAACCCGGCGCCCAACTCTTCGACAGCGACCCGAACCTGGTCTGGGGACTGATCGCCAGCCTCTACATCGGCAACACGATGCTGCTCGTCTTGAACCTGCCCCTGGTCGGCCTCTGGGTCCGGCTGCTGGCGATCCCCCGCCCGCTCCTCTACGCCGGCATCCTCGTCCTCGCGGGCCTGGGCACCTACACGCTGAACAATTCCACCGTCGATGTGGTCGTCCTCTACATCCTCGGCGCGCTCGGCTTCGTGATGCGCCGCTTCGCGATCCCCGTCGCCCCGGCCGTGGTGGCGATGATCCTCGGCCCCCAAGCCGAACAACACTTCCGCCGCGCCCTCCAGCTCAGCCAGGGCGACTACTCGACCTTCGTCACCCGCCCCCTGGCCCTCTCGATCTTCATCCTCGCCGCCATCTCGGTCGTGGCACCGCTGGCGGTGAAGGTCGTCAGAAGGTCGCGGTGAACCTGGCCGCGTTTGGCCCGCTCGATAACCGGCGTTGACAAACCCGGAGCCGGTTGTACGATCTCTGGACTGACCTATCCATGTGGACTCGGTCTGGTGACGTTATCCATCACGATCCACGGAGGATGTGCATGGTCAAGCTGCTCTACAT
>JACCVE010000346.1 GCA_013698285.1 Chloroflexia bacterium
GGGACCGAGCTTGTTGGTCCGGGCGGCCTCTGTCAGGTCGAAGCCGAGGGCGTCCATGTAGGGGGTCTTGGTCTGCTGCTTGCCCTGCTGGCTGTAGGTGGAACTCTGGCTAACGACCTGCATCACCTGGGCCCGGACCTTCTCCAGGTTGACCCCGAGGCTCTCCAGGACGCCAGCGGCGATCCCCTCGCCCTCTCGGACCAGGCCGAGGAGCAGGTGCTCGGTGCCGATGTAGTGGTGATTGAGGCGACGAGCCTCGTCCACCGCCAGTTCGATGACCTTCTTGGCGCGGGGGGTGAGGCCGATATCGCCCATCACCATCGTCTCGCCGCGGCCGATGATGAATTCCACCGCGGAGCGAACTTTCGGCAACTGGACGCCCATGTTGCTCAGCACGCGGGCGGCGACGCCGTCGCCCTCGCGCACGAGGCCGAGCAGGAGATGCTCTGTCCCGATGTAGTTGTGGTTGAACCGCTGGGCCTCTTCCTGGGCCAGCGTCAGGACTTTGCGGGCTCGTTCGGTGAACTTGTCGAACTTCTCAGCCATCGTGTCTTACTCCCGCCACGGCAAGGCGACGAACCCGCTCCATCGCCTCGCCGTTATGCTCCGAGTCCTCGAACGGGTGTCGCGTCTCGTCGCTGCTCGTCACACGTTAAGGATACGCAGGATCGCATCCGCCGACCCCCACCCTTTGGGTAGTCCCTCCGTATAGCGTGCCACGCGAGTGCCGGGGAAGCAAACGGCAGGCGCATGTTTGCGCCTGCCGTTCGTGAGATCGTGACGTTTGTCGTGCCTGCCGGGGGACAGTCCCAGTCCGGACCGGTCCGCCGGCGACTGGGTCATGACCCGGACTGGTCGGGCTCCACGGCATCGCCGGAGGCGGGCGGGGCGTCCACCTCGGCCTCGACCCCCGGCTCCGTGGTCGGGGCCATGTCATCCGGCGCCGACGCCTCGGCCTGAGCCGGAGCATCGGTCGTGTCGGACTCCGTGGCCGGCGTCGCGTCGGCCCCGGTGGCTTCCACCGTCTCGGCCGGAGTCTCCGGCTCCGGCGCGGCGGTTTCCTCGGCCTCGGCCGTGGCCGGGATCACCTGGGCCCCGGCGGCCGTCGCGTCCTCGGCCGTGACGTCGGGCGGCGCGGTCTCGGCGGACGCGGTGGACGGTTCGGCCAGGCCGACCTCGGCCACGACGTCGGCCTCGACCTCCGCCCCGGTCTGGTTGGTGATCGTCTCGATGTCGTCGGAGGCACCGGCCATGGCGAAGGCCAGGGCCATCGCCGACAGGCCCTCGTCGCCCAGGTCGACCGGCATCTCGACGGCGGCCGGTCGTGGCTGACCGGCGCGAGACCGCGACTTCGGCTGCGGCCGCTCGGTCGGCATCTGGAACTTGGCCAGGTTCGGGTTCGGCGCCGCCTCGACGGCGTCCGGGTCCACGGTCCGCGGACCGTCTCCCCCGTCCGAGCCAGCCTGCTCTGCTGCCGCGGCTTCCTCGGCCGCCGCCCGGGCCCCCGACCCGATCTCGATCCCCTCGGCCTCCAGGGCCGCGTGGATGCGGGACACGATCGCGTCGCGCTCCTCGGTGATGCCCTCACCGAAGACGGTCGTCAACTCCTCGTCCGGCGTGTCCAGGGCGCGCTTCAGGCTGAGGCCCATCCGCCGCCGCTGGGGGTCGATCCGGATGATCCGCAGGATAAGGTCCTGGCCCTCCTGGACGACCTGCTTCGGATGCGTGATCCGCTCGTCGGTCAACTCGGAGACGTGGATCAGGCCCTCGATGCCGTCCTCGATCCGGGCGAAGGCGCCGAAGTTGGCGAGTTGGGTCACGGTGCCGCGCACCAGTTGGCCGACTTCGTAGACGGCGGCCACGCGGCTCCACGGCTCCGGCTGGGTTCGCTTGATCGAGAGGGCGATCTTCTTCTCTTGGGAATTGATCCCCAGGACGTAGACATCGACCTCCGCCCCCACCGAGAGCAACTCGCTCGGGTGGCGGACACGGCTCCAGGACAGCTCGGAGAGGTGGACGAGCCCGTCGGCCCCGCCGATGTCGACGAAGGCGCCGAAGTCGCAGATCGAGGAGACGCGGCCCTTGCGGACCTCACCCTCGGTCAGCTCGGCGATCAGCCGCTCCTTCATCACGTCGCGGCGCTCTTGGACCGCCTGGCGCTCGGAGAGGATCAGCCGGTTCCGGTGCCGGTTGATCTCGATCACCTTCAGCGGCAGCGTGGTGCCGATCAGGCGGGCCATGTCGGCCTGCTTGCTGCCCTCGTCGCCGCCCCGGATCTCGGAGACCTGGGAGGCGGGGACGAAGCCCCGGACCCCATCCAGGTTCACCAGCAGGCCACCCTTGTTGTAGTTGGTGACCTCGGCCTCGATGACGTCATTGGCCTCGTGGATCTCCTGCAACCGGCGCCAGCTCTTCTCCTGGCGGGCCCGGTTCAGCGAGACGACAGGGTGCCCCTCGGGATTCTCGGGCATTACGACGAAGACCAGCACCGTGTCCCCGACCTGGAGCGCCGACTTCTCGTCGCCCGAGAGGTCGGAGTACTCCTTCGCCGGCACGATGCCTTCCGCCTTGGACCCGATATCCACCAGGAGTTCGTCCCGGTCGATGTGCATGATGACGCCGTCCATCACATCCCCATATTTCAGGGTCTGATAATCGTTGGACGGGTCGCTAAGGAATTGTTCCATCAGCGACGCCCCATCGAGGAGGGCATCGTCACGAGAGCCATTCGTCGCTACCGCGTCGTCCAGCACGGTGGTTGCCGTCATCCCGGCATCATCCCGTGGCGACACGGTCGCCTCTGGCTCGCGAACGTCCGTGGTTTCCATACACCTTCCTTAAGCACCGAATGTCCGGGCAGCACACCGGTCCCGAAGCGACACCCATCGCCATCGTCAGTCACTCCCGTGGCTCAATAGTATACCTAGCCGCGCACGACCCCTGCAACTTATCCGAACTCGCGAATCCCGGCCCCGGTCGTCGCGGCCGGAACCGGCGGCGATGCGGCCACCAGCCACTCGACCGACTCCCCAATCGCGTCGAGGGCCAATCGCATCTCCGGCTCGTGGACCCACCCCATATGCCCCAGGCGCACGACCGAATCGACGATGGCGCCCTTGCCCGCCTCCAGGGCGATCCCGTGCCGCTCCCGGACGGCCGCGACCACCGCCCGGGCCGCGATGCCCTCCGGCGGCCGGAACCCCGTCACCGTGTTCGACGCGTAGTCCGGGTCTGGGAACAACCGCAGGCCCCGGCCGAGCAGGTCGACCCGGACCAGCTCGCCGAGCGTCGCGTGTCGCGCCCACGTCACCTCGATCCCCTCCTGAGAGATCATCCGCAGGGCGGCGTCGAGGCCGAATAGCAGCGAGAGCGGCGGCGTCGTCGGGGTCATCCCCTGCTCGGCCTGGCGCCGCGCCGCCGTCCAGTCCCAGAAGAAGCGCGGGAACCGGGCCGTCTCGTGCGCCGCCCAGGCCCGGGGCCCGATCGCCATCAGCAGCAGGCCCGGCGGGCACATCCAGGCCTTCTGCGACCCGGAGAGGACGACATCGAGTCCCCAGGCGTCCGTCTCCAACGGCAGCCCCCCGGCGGCGCTGACCGCGTCGACCACCACCAGTGCGCCATGCTCGCGGACGACCGCGGCGATCTCCGGCAGCGGGTTCGTCAGCGCGGTCGAAGTCTCGTTGTAGGCGACCAGCACCGCCTTGGTCCCCGGCCGTCTCGCCAGCGCCTCCCCGACCGCCCCGGGAGTGATCGCCCGCCCCCATGGCACCTCCAGCCGCTCGACATCGAGCCCGAACGTCTCCGCCACCCCGGCGAAGCGGTGTCCGAAGTCGCCACAGACGGTCGCCAGCACCTGGTCACCCGGCGAGAACAGGTTGACGACGACCGATTCCCACCCGGCCGAGCCCGATCCGGGCCAGATCAGGACATCGCCCTCCGTCCGGTGCGCCCGCCGCGCCAGCCCCAGCAGTTCCAGATAGAAGGCGCGAAACTCCGCCCCCCGGTGCGAGATCATCTCCCGCCCCATCGCCGCCACCACCTCCGGCGGCACGGGGGTCGGCCCGGGGATGCGGAGGGTCTCGCGGCTCATCACGTGCTTCGACCGAACCTCGACCATGGAGCTGCCTCTGTTTCTCGACGTTCGACGGAGATTGATGTCCGACCTGACCGCAGGGTTGGCGAATTACGGCTTCACATTGACCAGATACCGCGGGTCGCCATACAGCACCAGTTCCGGCAGGATCGCCTCGGCCGTCACTTGGAGCAGGCCGACCGAGAACTCCTCCTGCCAGCGGCGGTCGGTGGCCGAACCGGGGTTGAACAAGATCGTCTCGTCCTCCTTCTCGATCATCGGGACGTGGCTGTGGCCGTAGACGACGCAGTCGGCATCGCCGGCCAGGCGGCGGGCCTCGCTCCGGGCCGACCGGCCACCGTGGCCGTGGACGAGCACGAACCGGTGCGGCCCGACCGTGAACCGCTCCTCCCGGTCGAGCAGTACCATCAGGTCCCGGTCGTCGTTGTTGCCCGTCACGGCGATCACCGGGGCGACCTCCGCTAGGGCGTCGAGGACCGCGCCGGTGTTGACGTCCCCGGCGTGGACGATGAGACCGACGCCGAACCGGCGGAAGAGGTCGGTCACCTCCGGCGGCAGGCGCCGGACCCCGTGCCGCATGACGTGGGTGTCGCTGACGACCCCGATCGTCAGGGGCGGGGTGAAGACCCGCTGGTCGGTCGGCCAGGCCGGGTCGTCGAGCAACGACCTCGGCTCAGCCAACCGCGACCGCGCCGATCTCCGCCTCCCGCAGCGTACGGCGGACCTCGTCGGCGTCGCGCTCGCCCAGTGGTTGGTGGGGCAGCCGGGGCGGCCCGCCCCGCAGGCCGACCGCGTCCAGCGCCACTTTCAGTCCCGGCACCCCGAAGCGGGACGTCACCGCGGCGTTGGGCGCGATCAGGCGAAGTTGCAGCACCCGAGCTGCGGCGTGGTCGCCGGCCAGCGTCAGGTGCTGGAGATCGGCGCAGAGGTCCGGGGCGATGTTTCCGAGGGCGACGATGCCGCCGGTCGCTCCGAGGCAGAGGGCCGGATAGAGGAAGCTGGCCGACCCGGCCAGGACGCCGAAGTCCGGGCCGCAGCGGGCGATCACCTCAGCCACGCGGGGGGCGTTGCCGCCGGAGTCCTTGATCCCGACCACGTTCGGGTGCCGGGCGATGTCGGCTACCAGGGCCGGGGCCAGGTCGACCCCGGTGTAGGCCGCCATCACGTAGATGATCACCGGGATCGGCGAGGCGTCCGCCACCGCCTCGTAGTGGGCCAAGTACGCGGCGTGGTCGTAACGGGGCGAATAGTAGTGGGGGGTGACGACCAGGGCAAAGTCGGCCCCCGCCGCGGCGGCCCGGCGGGTCAGGGCGATCGTGGCCCGGGTGGATTCCGCTCCGGTCCCGACCATCACGGTTTTCCGGCCGCCGACCGCCTCGATCCCGGCCTCGATGGTCGCCTCCTTCTCGGCAGGGTCGAGCAGGGCGAATTCGCCGTTCGAGCCGAGCAGCACGACGCCGTCGAGCCGCGACCGAGCGTACCAGTCGAGGTTGGCCCGGAACGCGTCCAGGTCCAGCTCGCCATCGGCCGCGAAGGTCGTCGCCACCGGGGCCAGCACGCCGCCCGGGATCGTCCCCATTGCCACCTGTCCGTTTGAGCGTTCCATGGTTACTCCCCTCTCCCCCGCACCGGCCCGCGCCCGGCGAGCGCGGAGTGCGAATCAGTTTTCATCAAGGATCGAGAACACGATCCCGGACGCGATGCTGGTGATTGCCGACCCGGCCACCGCGCCCCATACCGTCGCCTCGATGCCGGGCGTCAGCCGCGCCGCGACTCCCCACAGGACCGCGTTCAGCACCAGGGCGAACAGCCCAAAGGTGAGACACGTCAGCGGCAACGTCAGGATCTTCAAGACGGGCTTGATGTAGGCGCTGACCAGGCCGACGACCAGGGCGAAGATGATCACCGACTCGCGGTCTTCGTACCTGACGAGCCGCTGCTCGGAGATCGACCCCACCACCAGGGTGGCCACGATCGCACCGACGACATAGGCGATGAGTCGCTTCACGCGCTCCCTCTCGACCGTGGACGCCTTCGATCCGTCCCTGTCCCGGGCGGCCCGCGCCGGACCCGCGGGCCGGACCCGGTGCGACGACCCAAGTGGCAACCCGGGCGGCGCCCCGAAACCGCGTTGATCCTAGCACGCCGGCCTATGCTATCATTTTGACAGTATTGAGTTTCGGAGGACTGACTTGGTCGATCGCATCGGTCGGTTCGCGGCTATCTAACGGCCGGGACGTCGCGCGGGAGGACGTGCCATGCCACCCCTGCACAACCCTATCACGACCTCCTCGCGCCCCCGGGACACGGCCGCGTCGCTCGGCTGCCCGGTGGCCAGGACCTCGGAGGTGATCGGCAATCGCTGGACGCCCCTGATCGTCCGCGACCTCGCCGGGGGCTCTCGCCGATTCAGCGAGCTGGAGCGATCCCTGGTCGGCGTCAGCCCGAAGACGCTCTCCGAGCGCTTGAAGCGTCTCGACGAGTGGGGCGTCATCACCAGGCGCTGCTTCGCCGAGGTCCCGCCCCGGGTCGAATATTCCCTGACCTCCAAGGGCTACGCGCTGCTGCCGGTGATCGAGAGCATGCGCGAGTACGGCATCCGCTGGCTGCCCGCCGAAGAGTGCGAGGACGACGCCGCTGACGCCGCGGACGTGGTCTTCTCCACCCCCGTGGCCCAGCTCCCACGATAGCCGGACACCGCCCTCCCCGGCGGTAGGACGGTCACTGCCGATCCCCCCCACATTACGCCAGCCTCACCGCACGAGCGACCCTCCCCGGCGGGAGGATCCGCGTGTCCCACCGCAAGCTCAGCATGGTCGCGACGGGTCCAGAGGGGCCGTCCACGTTTCTGGTGGTGCCATCCGCTCGCATGAGGACATCACCGATGCCCCGTCCCGCCATCGTTTCCAGTCTCGACTTAATGATCCCGAGAGACGGGAGGATACGAGATCCTCCCCTACGATGATTCGGTACACTGTTGAAGAGCCTGACCTCGCATAATCAGCGTCTGGAATGACCACTGCATCTGTCGGGGAGGACATCGTGTCCTCCCGTGCTGCCCGAACACGCACCCCGTGCCGCTCGCATATCCCTGCCACGGCCCGCCCGTCCTCATCCGACATCGGGAGGCAACTCTCGGTTACCCTCGCCCCGTCGTCCCGGGCCGTCGCCCTCCCGTATACTCCCACCTCGTTGATGGCCGGGCCTTACCGGCCCCACCCGCCCCCTAGTGCGAGGTCTCAGTCACCATGGTCGCATCCCCCTCGACGGCTCGCCAGACGACTGATCTCACCCTGGCTCCCGCCCGGCAACGCGTCTTCTCGGGTATGCAGCCATCGGGCAACATGCACCTCGGCAACTACCTCGGGGCGATCCGCAATTGGGTCCGCCAGCAGGACCAGTACGAGAACGTCTTCTGCATCGTCGACCTGCACGTTCTTTCCCAACCGATCGCCCCCCGCACCCTCCGTCAAAACACGATCGGCCTGGCCAGCGTGATGCTGGCCGCCGGGATCGACCCTGGCCGCTCGGTCCTGTTCGTCCAGTCCGATGTCCGGGAACACGCCGAGCTGAGCTGGATGTTGAACGCGGTGACCCAGTTCGGTGAACTGAACCGGATGACCCAGTTCAAGGACAAGTCCGCTGGCAAGAAGGATGAGGCGGTCTCGGCGGTCCTATTCTCCTACCCCGTCCTCCAGGCCGCCGACATCATCCTCTACGACACCGACCTCGTCCCCGTCGGCGAGGACCAGAAGCAGCACATCGAACTGGCCCGCGACATCGCCGAGCGGTTCAACGCCCGCTACGGGGAGACCTTCGTCGTCCCCAAACCCGACATCAAGGCCGAGGGGGCCCGGATCATGGCCCTCGACGACCCGTCGAAGAAGATGAGCAAGAGCGACGCCCGCCCCAACGCCGCGATCGCCCTCGAAGACGACATCGACACCATCCGCCGCAAGATCAAGCGGGCCGTCACCGATTCCGGGGGCGAGGTCCGCCTGGCCCCGGACAAGCCGGCCGTCTCCAACCTGATCACGATCTACGGCCTCCTGTCGGGAGACTCGGTCGCCGAGATCGAGGCCCGCTACGCCGGACGTGGCTACGGCGACTTCAAGGCCGACCTGGCCGAGGTCGTCGTCGGCGCCATCGGCCCGATCCAGGCCCGGCTCGCCGACCTCCACGCCAACCCCGAGCACGTCCGGGCGATCCTGGCCGACGGCGCCGACCGGGCCCGGGCCATCGCCGCCGCCAAGATGGGCGTGGTGCGCGAGCGGATGGGGCTCGGCGCCGGGTAGCGTGCCGTGCGACCGGCGGACCGCACGGCGGACCATGGTCCGGTCCCCGTTCGTCTCCGCGCCACAGCATCGCTGCGCCGCCGAGACGCGGCGGCGCCGCGCTCGACTAGTCAGACCAGCGTGACGTAGGTGTCCCGGACGCGTTCCTCCAAGAGGGGCACGATCTGACCAAGGACGATCCGCTTGAAGGCCTCCGTCTCGGTGTGCGCCCGGAAGGCCGCCTCGTCGAGGTACCGCTCGTAGAGCATGAACCGGCGCGGGTCGTCAATGGACCGGTGCGTCACGTATGACGCGCACCCCGGCTCCTCGTTCGCCAGGGGCTCCATCTCGACCAACAATCGCGCGACCTCATCCGCGGCGTCCTCGGCAGACAGATACCTCGCCACGACCACGTACATTCCAGCCTCCTCACCCACGCTCGACGCTCCCCGACCCGCCCGGGGTCACCGGCGGCATCCTATCCCGGATCGTGGGACGTCGAGGGCCGCCGCCCCGGGCCCGGGCGGTGCAGGATGTCCGGCGCGCGCCGACGCGACGATCCCCCGGGCGAGACGTGACGGGTGAGAACCCATCGCGTCCCGACCGGGGGAGGGTCGGCCGGATTCTGATGTGATCATCCCCGCGTCAGCGGAGAGATGAGATGCCCGGCATCGCCGGGCCGGGATTGACGGGACGGCCAGCGACGCGCTGCCCGATCCCGATCATCGCGGTCCCGATTTCCAGGCGGACGATGTCCAGGATGTTCCTGCGCGGCTGGCCCTGACGGGCGATCCGGACCATCCGGTCCCGCTCGGCCTCGGCCAGGTAGTCGGTGTG
>JACCVE010000035.1 GCA_013698285.1 Chloroflexia bacterium
GTCGTCGCCCCGTGGGCGACCCCGCCAGGGATCACCGCGACCTCCCCCGGGCCCATCTCGACCCGGTCCACCCCACCGTCCCGCCCGGTGATCTCGAAGGCGATCCGCCCCCGCAGCACGACCGTGACCTGCTCCTGCGAGTGGGCGTGGCTGGCGAAGACGGCACCAGGCTCGTAGATGTAGCGGACCATGGTCTGCCGTGCGCCGTGGATCACCTGGCGGCGGACGCCGGGCCCGGCGTTCTCGGCGGGCACGTCGGACCAGGCCATCACGACGGGACCTGGGCACTCGTCGCCGGACGAGGGCGTCGCCCGCCCGTCCGGGTCTGCCTTCTCCACGTCGTGCCCCGGTCCGGACATGTCACTCAAAAGATCACCCAGCCCGCCAGCAGGGCGAAGGCCAGGATCGCCAACACGGGACTGGCGACACCCAGGCCCCAGATGACGAAGAGAACCGCCGCGACCAGCAGGATCGCGCCGAGCGACAGCAGGTAGACCCGCTGCACGGGATTGAGCAGGGCATCGTGGGGGCGGAAGTCGAGCGGGTGGCCGGGAGTACGCAGGTCGGACCCGGCCAGGACCTGGCGGGCTTGCCGGATCCGGGCGGCGCGTTCCTCCTCCGTCGGTTGGCTGCTCACGCGGCACCTCCACGGGTGGGCTGGGGCGGGGTATCGTCTGGCCGCCCGTCGCTCCCCGACCAGGGAGCAGGGGAGTGGCGAGGCAGCCATCGACGGCCGGCCAATGATAGCGGATTCCGGCCACCCCTCCGCCCGCGCCGTCGACCGGTCCCCACGCGGTCGTCACCGCACCGTCCCCACCGGCGGTGGAGACCAGGCATGCCGCACCACGCGGGATGCCTGGGGCACTCCGCACGACGCGCCTCCTCCGAGGTCAACGCCGCTCGCGGCGAGGACGGGCGGCGAGGACGGGCGGCGAGTCACCGGCGAGCCCCGGCGAATCCCACGAGATCGGGCGATCGGTGAAGTGCGGCGTCCGCCGAACTCGTCTCCCCGCCCATGTCACCTCACGGTGCGTCTTCCCCCCGTACCCCGGCCGGGCCGTCGTCGAGGCCGGCCACCGCCCGCCACAGGTACACGACCACGACCTTGACACCCCCGGCGACCACCAGCATCAGCCCGCCGAGGGTCACCACCGGCTCCGCGGCGAGGATCCCCGCCAGGACGGCGACGACACCCGCGACGACGAACAGGTAGGAGACGATCCGGAGGCGGCGCATGGGGTCCCTCGGGGTCAGGGGCGATCGGGTCGGCAGCGAGGGGCACGGGGGTTGACGGGGCGTCCGGGATGTCGAGGTCATCTCCCGGGGTTCTCGTCACGACCGGGTCTCGGCGAGGCCGTTCGCGACGTGGCCGGGGTGACCCAGCCGGTCGGTTCCGGGGTAGGCCGAACCGCTCGGTCATTGATGTGTGGGCGACCCACCACCACGGCTCGGTGACACCGGGCGGCGTGGTGGGCGGCAGTCGGTGAGGGGCCAGGCCACGCCTAGCCGAGGTGCTTGCTGGGTCAGCCGGGGACGAACCGCGGCGTCCCCTGGGCGGCGTCCTCGTCCGTGTAGATCGGTTCCGGCTCGGCCCCGACGGCCTCCGCCGCCTTCGCGGCCAGCTCGTTGACCGGGTCGGCGAAGAAGCCCATCGTGGTGGCCACCACCGTGCCGTCCGGGTCGATCAGGTAGACCGTCGGGGTGGCGGTGATGTCGAAGGCCCGCGAGACGGGATAGCCCTCCGGATCCAGCAAGATCGGGAAGGTCAGTCCGGCCCGGCGGCCGAACGACCGGGTGATGTTCTCCGAGTCCTGCGACAGGCCCAGCACCTGGAGGCCGCGCGGGCCGTACCGCTCGTGCAGCCGTTGCAGGAAGGGGAACATCGTCTTGCTGGCCTGGCACGAACTCTTGTACAGGCCGAGCAGCACCGGCCCGTCCGCCAGTGCCCCGGCCAGGGTCCTCCCAGTTCCCTCGGTATCGGTCAGGGCCATATCCAGCCCGGGCACGGTGCCGCCCACGTCGAGCGTTGCCATCGGT
>JACCVE010000073.1 GCA_013698285.1 Chloroflexia bacterium
GTGGCATGAGAGAGGTCCAACATGGCGGCATCCTACCCGGCCCGATCCGCTGTGCCGATACGATACCCTCAAGCCTGAGCAGGTACCGTGATCCGGGCGTCTTGCCCATTCCGCGGGACGGGTGTAGAGTGAGAATCCACCACGGGTCTCGGGACTGGCACACCCTAACCGCCGACCGATCCGCCGCGCGGGGCGGGATACGCTAGGGAGACCATGATGGCGACGACGACGATCCCCCGCTGGAACCTGCGGGGCAAGATGGTGCAGGCCTGCAACTGCGAGTATGGCTGCCCGTGCGAGTTCTTCGCCCCGCCCTCCCATGGCCACTGCCACGGGACTTGGAGTTGGCACGTCGAGGCGGGCCGTTTCGGCGATGTCGACCTGGCGGGGGTCCACTTCGGGGCGGCCTGTAAGTGGCCGGGCGCCATCCACGATGGCAACGGCGAAGCGGTGCCGCTGCTCGACGAGCGGATGACCCCCGAGCAGCAGCAAGCCGTCGGCACGCTCCTGGGGGGCCAGGCGGGCGGCCCCTGGGCCATCATCGCCACGACACTGACCACGGTCCACGAGCCGAAGCTGTTGGCGTGGGACTACACCTTCGCGGGCAGCGAGACCTCGATCTCGGCCGGCGACGTCCTGACGATGGATCTGACCCCGCTTCGCAACCCGGTCACGGGAGTCGCCTTCGAGGCGGCGGTCGTGCTGCCGACGGGGTTCCTCTCCAAAGCGATCAACCATGCCACGACCTCGGACTTCAGCGTGCGGGATGGCGTCAGCTACGCCTACCCCGGCAAGGACGCGGCCTGGGGCGACTTCGAGTACGACGGGCCGCCTACCTAGTCGAGGAGTGGGGTGATGGGAACACCCATCGAGGCCGTCCCACCGGTTCGTCCCCCGCTCCTGCGGCCAACGACGACGCTGGAGCGGGGCCAACTCGCCGTCCTGCTCGCCGTCGCCCTGTTGACCGTCGGCACCTGGTCGCTCACGGTCTGGCAGGCGCGGACGATGGATATGCCGATGGGCGTCGTCGCCCGGGGTGCCGCTGACCAGGCAACGGGCGAGTCCGACGCGATGGGCGACATGGCCATGGACGGGGCCGGCGAGATGGCCGCCTCGGGCATGGCCAGCTCGGGCTGGTCGATCGACGGCGTCGCGACGTTCCTGTCCGCCTGGACGGTGATGATGGCGGCGATGATGTTTCCCGCCGCCGCGCCCATGCTGCTCCTCTTCCGCCGGGTCTCCTCCCAGCGGAAGTCGGCAGGAGGGAGCTTTGTCCCGACCTGGGTCTTTGCCGCTGGCTACCTCCTGGTCTGGACGGCCGTGGGGGGCCTGGCCTGGGCGCTCGTCCGTTTGGCGAGTGACCTGGCAAGCCGCCTTGGCCCGACCGAGCGGGGAACATGGGCACCACTCGTTCTCGGTGCGGTCCTGACCGTGGCTGGCCTCTACCAACTGACGCCACTGAAGCGGGTCTGCCTCGACCACTGCCAATCGCCCCTCGGCTTCGTCATGACCCACTGGCGGGACGGGCGGCGGGGGGCACTGCGGATGGGGATCATCCATGGCGCCTACTGTCTCGGCTGCTGCTGGGCGCTCTTCGCCGTGCTGGTGGCGGCGGGGGTGATGAGCTTGGCCTGGATGTTGCTGCTGACGCTGGTGGTCTTCGCCGAGAAGGTGCTGCCGATCGGGCGAGCGACATCGCGCGCCGTCGGAGTCGCCTTTCTCGCCCTTGCGGTCCTCGTCGCCAGCGGCGCGGCGGCCATGCCTTGGTCTGCCTGATCGGACGGACTGCCGACCCCGCCGGGGCGATGGACACGGGTCCCTGCCCCGCACGCGCCGCACGAGCCCGACGGCCGACCGACCATCCCTACCACGTTGGAGCCATGCCGAGGGGCGAGGCAAACGGGGGTATGACGATCCCGACACGCTGGTGCTGATAGAGCGAGGAAGCCGCTGGGCACGTGCCCCAGCGGCTTCCTCTGTATCCCTGACGTTTCGGTAACTGTCGAACGGAAACGCCGACGCACCACCGCCCTGGGGTCGTCGCCCGGACCGGCGGTCACTCGACGGGCAGTCCAGGGGTCTGCCCCCACTCCGCCCACGATGCGTCGTAGAGGCGCACGGTGGGGAAGCCGAGCAGCTGGGACAACACGAACCAGGTGTGACTCGACCGGCCGCCGACGGTGCAGTACGGAATCACCTCCAGATCGGGGCGGACGTCGCGAGCCAGGTAGAGCGCTCGGAGTTCGTCAGGGGTCTTGAATGTTCCATCCGCATTGAAGGCCGTCTCCCATGGCACGTGGACGGCACCGGGGACGTGCCCAGCCAGTTGCCCCTCCGTTGGCGCGGCCCCAGGACGGAACAGTTCGCCGGCGTACTCCTCGGGCAGCCGCACGTCGAGGATCGTGAGACCGGCACCCCCGATCCCACCGTTTTCGTCCGCGAGGCGGGCGCGGGCATCCCAGTCGATATCGAGGAGGGGGTACTCGGTCGCGGAGACCTCCGGCGGGTCCGTCTCCGTCGGGCGTCCTTCGACGAGCCACGTGTCGCGCCCGCCGTCCATGACCCGGACATCCCGGTGGCCCAACGCGTGCAGCACCCAGAAGGCGAGCGTTGCCCCCCAGTTCCACATGTCACCGTAGAGGACGACGGTGGTCTCAGGGGACACCCCCGAGCGAGAGAGGAGCAGCCCGAGGGAAGCCGGGTCGTCCACGAGCTGCTCGTCTGGTCCGAGCAAGTCGCCCCAGACTTGCCGCAGCACCGCGCCTGGCACATGCCCGGCGGGGTAGGCATCATCTGGGCTCAGGTCGACCTCGATCACCCGGAGACGTGGGTCGTCGAGGTGGGCAGCTACCCATTCGGTCCGGACGAGAGGTGTCGGATGGATGACGGCTACCATGCGGATCTTCCCCGTTCAACGAGACCTGGAGCGCGGGTGATCGCCATCATGGTGACGGGACCGGTCGCATCGCGGACCGCCGGAGATGACCACATCCGGCTCCTTACCACACGCATTCTGGTCACCCAAAAACAGGATGTCAATTATCCCAGGAGACCGGACGAGGGCATATGCGTGTGTGAGGACATCCCGACACAGTGGCCCGCGAGAACCGGCTCGGCACGTCGCGCAGATTCGGCAGACGAGAGACTACCGCGCATGGAGGCGAAGCAATTGACGCTATCCGAGTAGGCCTCCCCGGGTACTGAACCTGTCCTGCACGCGGTTCAAGGTCGTCACCCGGATCTGCTCTCGTGTGGTCAACATCACATTCCTGTTGCAGGTTGGGACCGTTTTTCGGACCAGCTCACTATTCCATTCTCACCGAGCACCGATACAGATCGTTGACGGTCGGCGCGCGACACCGCAAGATAGTCGCACTGGCGAACCGCGTAGCAGGACACGGCCATGGCCGACGCGCCACCCGCCGACCCGAATCGTCCCCAGCCGGCCCCGCTAGCGGTCCTCGCCGGCCAGGGTCACCGCGGCGCGAGCCTACCAGTCCCGCTGACCTCCTTCGTGGGAAGGGAACGGGAAGCCGCGGCGCTGTCCACCCTGCTGCGCCGGTCCGACGTCCGCCTGGTCACGCTGACCGGCCCGGGCGGGGTCGGCAAGACCCGGCTCGCCCTCGCGGTGGCCACGGCCGTCGCCGGCGCGTTCGTCGACGGTGTCCGGTTCGTTCCCCTTGCCCCGGTGACCGACCCGACCCTGGTCCTCCCAGCGATGGCCCACGTCCTGGGAATCCGCGACGGCGGCGAGGGGTCCTTGGTTGACCAACTCACGTCCGTCCTCATGGTTCAACCCTCGCTGATGGTGCTCGACAATTTCGAGCGGGTGGTCGAGGCCGCCCCGGTCGTATCCGACCTGCTGAGTGCCTGCCCGGAGCTGGTCGTGCTCGTGACGAGCCGGGTGCGTCTCCGCCTGTCCGGAGAACGGGAATACGCGGTTGCGCCCCTCGCACTGCCGCGACGACCGAACCGAGCGGATCTGGACGTGGTGGCAACGTCAGACGCAATCCGGCTGTTCGGGGAACGAGCTCAGGCAGTGAAGACCGACTTCGTCATAACGGAGGAGAACGTGGAGGCAATCGCCGCCATCTGCGACCGCCTCGACGGGCTGCCTCTCGCGATCGAGTTGGCGGCCGCCCGGGTCAAGGTGTTACCCCCCGCTGCCCTGCTGGGCCGGTTGGAGCGCCGGTTACCGCTGCTGACGGGAGGGGGTCGGGACCTGCCGGACCGGCAGCAGACAATGCGGGGCGCCATCGCCTGGAGCTTCGACCTCCTGCCCTCTGAGGAGCAGACGCTGTTCCGGACGTTGGCCGTCTTCGTCGGGGGATTCACCTTCGAGGCGGCGGAGTCGATCGCCACCGGGAATAACCCGATGATCGACGTACTCGATGGCGTCGCGTCCCTGCTAGACAAGAGCCTCTTGCGGGAAGAGGACGACCCTGACGGGAAGCCGCGCTACTGGATGCTGGAGACGGTACGGGAGTTTGCCCTGGAGCGGCTGGCCGAGAGCGGGGAGACGGAGACGGTTCGGGAGCGGCACGCCGGCTTCTTCCTCGCCGCGGCGGAGCGGGCGGTCGCCGGAACCTCGGCGGGAGGAGTCGAACCCGGGACCGGGCCGCCGGCCGCCGAGCTCGGCAACGTTCGCGAAGCGCTGGCGTGGCTGCTTGACCAGGGGGAGGGCGACTCGGCGGTGCGGCTGGCCGGGGCGCTCATCCCCGTCTGGACGGCGCTGGGCCATGTCGTCGAAGGGCGCCAGTGGCTGTTCAAGGCCCTCATCCGCGGCGCCGGCGGCGACCCAGTCGTGCGCGCCCGGGCCGCGGTCGTCGCCAACCCCGCAGCCCTGTTCACCTTCTTCGGCGGCACGGCCGAGGCCGTCGCCCTCGGCGAGGAGGCCTTGACGACGTTCCGTAACGCGGGCGACCACCGGGGCGAGATGGAGGCGCTCGTACTGCTCG
>JACCVE010000107.1 GCA_013698285.1 Chloroflexia bacterium
GGGGCGGCGACCCAGTGGGCGCGGTCGCGAATCGTGCCCCTCCCCGCCAGGATATTGACGACGAAAGCGACCAGGGGCAGGAGCGGGATCAGGAACAACAGATCGGCCATACGCGCGTGCAGCCCTCAGCCCATAGCGATCAGCCGTCAGCCATCGGTGGATCCCCGGGGCACGGGCAAACGCCGAACCGGCCGCCTCGCGGCGACGGGCGGGACCGATTGTAGCGCATGGGACGGGCCCGGGGACGGCACGACCGCCCGGGGACGGCACGTCCGCCCGGGCTCGCCGCGGGCGGTCGTGCCTCACCCCGGGTGACACCTCGAGCGGTGCGGCGTGGGGGAGATCACCCGTCGGGAACCCCGGTGTGCGCCATGGTGCTGGTGCGGCGGCACGCATTCTTGATCGGAGCAGGACAGAAGGGGCCACACCGCGGGAGCCGCTCCCATCACGCCCGATTGGCGACGGCCAACACATAGGCTTTGGTGGTCCCGAAGATGATCTCGTCACCGACCCGTATCGGATGGGATCGCACGGCCTTGCCGTTCACCCGCGTGCCGTTGGTACTGTCGAGATCCACGACCCGGAGTCCTTGCTCGGACCGCTCGATCCGGGCATGGTGGCGGGAAATGTCTCCGGTCTCGACGACGATGTCGTTGTCCGGGGCGCGGCCGAGCGATGTCTCGGCCCGGTGGATGAGGACCTCATCGCCCTCCCGGTAGCCACTGGTGAACACGAGGCGGACGGGAGGGAAGCCGCTCGTGGTCCGGAGGTCTTCCCACGGCACGGGTTGCTCGACCAGATCCCGCGTCGGGAGCTTGATACCGGCGTGGTCGGCCATGGGTGCGGTCCGCTGGGCCGACCACCAGGCAGCAGATCGTTCTGCGATGGGGAATGCCCTATTCGGCACCGCGCTGGTCATGGACGGTCGCCCGTCCAGTTCCGCCGGGTCGAAGGGCACCAGATCGTCAAACTCCGGCATCGTCTCGCCCCGTGAGGCGCGATCTCGCTCGTCGTCGAGGCGAACCGATTCTAAGAGGAGGTGGGCGAGCGGGATCCGGATCGTGGTCTCCGCGGACGGGGCCTCCACATCGCGGATCGCGACCCGGGCCGCTCGCCAACCCAAGATGCGAAAGGCGGCGTCCTGACCCTGGAGATCGCCGGCGACGGCGTCGATGAGCTGACCGCCATCACAGGTGAGGCTGCCCGAGCCGTCCGGTGACGACACGTCGAGGCGACAGCTCCTGCGGTCCATCTGGAGCATCTGGAGCACGGTGGCGAGCGGGACGCCGGCGATGAACCCCGCGTTGTCGTCGAGGTCGGGGATGATGGGCTCTGACCAGGCCCGGGACCGGGAGCGCCGCAGGAGGGCCCTGATCCGGGCCAGGAGTTCACGGAACTCGATGGGCTTGGCCAGGTAGTCGTCGGCGCCGGCCTCGAGGCCCTCGGAGCGTTCGTTCGACGTGCCCCGGGCGGTGAGCAGGATGATCGGGATGGGAGCGGTGAGCGGGTCGTTGCGGACGGCCTCGACGAACGCGAGGCCGTCGATGCCCGGCATCATCCAGTCGGAGATCACCAGGTCGGGCGGCTCCGCGGCGATGGCGGCGATGGCGGCCTCGCCGTTCTCGGCCACGCGGACGCGATAGTGGTGTGCCTCCAGACGCGCCCGGAGCAGGTTGCGGATGTCGGCATCATCATCGACGACGAGGATGCGGGCGCTCGCCTCGGCCATGGTGCCCCTCAATGACGGTGCCACACGGTACGCGACTTGAGACGGCGAGCGTGACCACGAGCGGGCTCACCATCGTTCCAGGACGTCCGGGTCATCCTAACGGCCCGACGGGGCCGAGCGTCCCCCCCAAGGGTCCTGACCCTCCTTTCCTGCCGGCCGGACAGGGATGTGGAGACGCGTACCTCGGCACCGTGACCCGCGCCGGCGGTCGGGTCGCAGTGATCAGTCGCGCAGGGCGCGGATGTCGTCGACGTCGACCGTGCGCTGGCGACGGCTGAGGGCCATGATGATGGCCAGGCCGACGGCGGCCTCGGCGGCCGCGATGGCGATGATGAAGATCGCGAAGCCCTGGCCATTGAGGCTATTCAGTTCCCAGCCGAAGGCGACCAGTGAGAGGTTGACGGCGTTCGCCATGAGCTCGACGCACATGAAGATGATGAGCAGGTTGCGCCGGGTCAGGACGCCCATCATCCCGATGATGAACAGGATGGCGCTGAGGAAGAGGAAGTGGTTGACGCCGAGGTCGCCCATGGTCGCGCGTTGCTCCTTCGTGGCGCCCGGCGGTGTCCGGGCGGCGGCGTCGTCCTTGCCTGCGGTCGCCGGTGGCGCCTACGAGCGGCGGGAGCCGGGAGTGGTATAGGCGTCGGGGTCCTTGGTCATGATCAGTTGGCGGCCGGCGGTGGCGAGGCCGGGTTGAGCGACCGTGGCGGCCGGCCGGGCCGGCATCGGCGTCTCGCCGGCGGGGCCAGGCGACAGAGCGGCGTCGGTGTCCTTGGGGTGGGCGAGTGAGATCGTCCCCCGCCGGGTAACCGGGGAGGCGGCACCGAGGCGTTCCGGCAGGGCCAGGACGATGGCGCCGATGACGCCGACGGTGAGGACGAGGGAGACGACCTCGAAGGCCAGCAGGTAGTCGGTGTAGAGCGTCCGGCCGAGGGCCTGGGTGTTCCCGCCGACGGCAGCGATCGAGGCGGCGGTATCGGTGCCAGAGGTGCCGGTCACGGTCCGGTTCAAGATCACGGCCCCGATCTCCAACAGCAGCAGGGCCCCGAGCAGGAGGCCGACGTATCGCTGGACGGGGCGGCCGGTATGGAACTCGGGCAGGTCGTCCGGGTCGACCAGCATCAGGACGAACAAGACGAGGACCAGGATCGCCCCGGTGTAGACGATGACCTGGACCACGGCGAGGAACTCGGCCCCCAGCATCACGAAGATGGCGGCGATGTTGAGGAAACAGAGGACCAGGAAGACGCCGGAATGGACGGGATTGTTGACCGCCACGACCCCGATCGCGGAGAGGGTGCAGATGGTGGCGATCAGGTAGAAGATCAGGACATCCCAGGGCATCGGGTCGCTCCAGTGGTCGGGGTCAGGCGCCGGAGGTCAGCGTTTGATCGGTGCGGTCGGCCGATGGCGTTCCGGCGGTCAAAAGACCTGGCCGTTGGCGATCAGGCGGGCGAAGGCGGTGAAGGCGATGTTGAGGAGGGCGAAGGGGAGGAGGACCTTCCAGGCGATGCCCATCAGCTGGTCGTAGCGGAACCGGGGCAGGGTGGCCCGGAGCCAGATGTAGAAGAAGAGGAAGAAGACCGTCTTGGCCAGCAGCCAGAGGATGCCGAGGCCCCAGTAGGTATCGGCCCCGGGCCCGTCGGTGCCACCGAGGAAGATGGTGCTGGCGAACAGGGAAATGATGATCATGTTGATGTATTCGCCGAGGAAGTAGAACGAGAACCGGAACGCCGAGTACTCGGTGTGGAAGCCGGAGACCAGCTCGGTCTCGGCCTCGGGGAGGTCGAACGGGGCCCGGTTCGTCTCGGCCACGGCGGCGATCAGGTAGAGGATGAAGGCCAGCGGCTGAGTGATGATGTACCAGTTGGGGATCTCGAGGACCCCGAACGACAGGTTGGCCCGCTGGGCGTCGAGGATGTCGCGCAGGCTGAGCGACTGGGTGAGCAGGAACACGCCGACCAGCGAGAGGCCGAGGATTAACTCGTAGGAGATGACCTGGGCGGCCGCGCGGAGCCCACCGAGGAGGGAGAACCGGTTGGCGGAAGCATAGGCGCCGAGGATGATGCCGTAGACGCCGATCGAGCCGAAGGCCAACAGGAACAGGGCGCCGACGTTGAGGTCGGCGATGTAGAGGTTGACATCGGTGCCGAAGACATCGATCTGGCCGCCGAAGGGGATCACGGCGACCGAGACGATGGCGGTGACGAAGATCACCAGGGGGGCGAAGAAGAAGACCGGCTTGTCGGCGGCGGCCGGGATCAGGTCTTCCTTGCCGAGCAGCTTGATGCCGTCGGCGATGGGCTGGAGCAGACCGGCCGGCCCGGTCCGGGTGGGGCCGAGGCGGTCCTGCATCCGGGCGAGGACCTTGCGCTCGAACCAGGTCATGTAGGCCATGCCGCCGAGGAGGACGTTCATGATCAGGAACGCCACGATGAAGGAGAGCCAGAGCGGTTGGTCCATACGGGCGGGTCAGCTCCGTTCGCGATGGCACGTGGTCGGTAGGCGGTAGACGGCAGGCCAATGGGGCACGTCGCTTGGCGCCGGGCGGCGCACGATGTCGGATTGTACCCGGTCCGGTCGCGATCGTGCGGCCGGAATCGGCGGGATGCGGCAGGACGCGCCGTCATTCGACGCGACGCCCGGTGCGTGTCTGTGTCGCTCCCGGTGACGGTGTTCCCGATCTTGCCTTACTCGCCTTCCGCCGACCGTGAGCCCGGCCGGTGTTCTTCTCGGAACGGGGCGTCCCGGGTACCTTCGGAAACGGATGGGACATGACGCCGTGCCCCCTCGTCCCGATCACTCCATCGGGGCGGCTCGGCTTGGGATGGACACGGCGTCCGTGTACCAGGTTCCCACTCGTTGCCCGATCCACCGACCGGCGACCCCGACCACGATCACCGGCACGATCGTCAGGGAGACCAGATCGACCGGTCCGTCAGCGAAGACTCCGCTCGTGTTCTCGATGACAAGGAACGCGTCGGGGTCAGATCCCAGGCCCACCCACGGGCAGAGCATGGCGACGATGCTCACGACGCCCGAGGCCCATCCCAAGATCAGGTGGAAACGTCTATCCACATCGCTCCACGGGGGGGTAGAGACCGGCGGCCAGCGCGGCGAGCAGACCAACGAGCATGCCGAGCGGGAGTCCGGCGAACGTTCCCAATACCACCCCGATGATTCCGCCGTACGGTGCCAGGTAGAACGCACCCACCCGGGCATCGGCGCTCCCGTCCCACACGCCGAGAGCCGTCCCGATCGATTCCGCGACCAGTTGCGCGGTGAGGAGGAACGCACCGTAGGCCGCCCCGAGCGAGAACCCGAGCGCCACCCCCAATGCGCTGCACCGCCAAAAGCATTCCCATCGGAGTCTCGCTACGCTCACGATCGGCACCCATCGGGCCGGTCCCAGTGCGCCGTCGCGATCGGTTCGATCGGACGGTGCATCGTTGCTCCGGAGTCGTCACGCCGTGCCCGATCCCGGCGGACACCGCGGCCCGGCGGGGCAGTCCACGATGGGCGACCCAGCTCCCGGCCCGTCGCTCCGCTCAATCAGGCCCGCCCGCGGCGGGACGTTGCACGGGGAAATTCACCGCCCAGGCCCGGATGGATCGGAGCCATGCGGATCTGGTCATCGTGTACCCGTCGTCGAGGAATCTCGTCAAGACCTCGGCAGTCAGCGATGGGAAAGCCGGGCTGGTCACGACGGGCACATACTCGCCGTCTCGTAATGTGAGGATCGTGACCCCCTCGGGCGTCGTCCGCCAGACCTCGGGGATCCCCATCGCGGCGAAGAGCGGCAGCTTGGGGATTGCCGAAGTCGTCACGTCCATCTCGATCACCAGGTCGGGGGGCGGATCGACGGCCGGGTCGATCGGTCGTCGTCCACTGACGCTGGCGACGTGGTCGATGTAGAAACACGTGTCTGGCTCGAACCCGCGCTCGAGGTCAGCGCGGCGGAACGTCGTCGTCCCGAAGTCCAATAGGTTGATGTCCCACTCCATCGCCACCATCTCGACGACCAGGGCGAGTGCGCGGTTCGCTCGCTCGTGTGGCGAGGAAGGGCTCATGATCTCCAACGTCCCCCGATCGTAGGTCAACCGCGGTGAGCCCGGATCCGCCAGATCGGCAAGCAACGATTCGTAGGTCTCCCACCGCACGCCGGTCAACGTCACCAGCGATCCGGGGGCGTACCCCTCGTCCACGGTCGTCGCGACGGCTTCGCCGTGCGCCGGTTCGCTTGGGGCTGCGTTCGTCGCGGTGGGTGGCGTGGTCGTGACCGTCACGGTGGTGCCTCCTCCCGGCCGGGCCGTTGGCGTGCTACCCCCAGGGCTGGTCGGCGGCCCATATCCCGGGATCGCTTGGCGGCGGCGCGTCAGGCGGGTTCGGGCTGACGTTCATCCCGATCACCGCCGTGGCCGGGGTGGGGATGGTCCTTGGCCCAGACTTGGATATCCCCGAGCCATCGTGTGCTGAGCGTGGTCCGGCCTTCATGGACGAAGCGCGTCAGGACATCACCGGTCAGCGGTGGGAAGGCGACGCTGGCCGGGACGGCTAGGTACTCGCCATCGCGCAACGCGAACATGACGACCTGCCCGGATGTCACTCGCCAGACCTCGGGAATCCCCATCGCCGCGAAGAGCGGCAGCTTGGCGATGGCCGAGGTCGTGACTTCCATCTCGATCAACAAGTCGGGCGGCGGATCAACCGACGGGTCGATCCGCGTCTTCCCGAGCATGGTGGCCACATGCTGGACGTAGAACGACGTGTCCGCTTCGAACCCGCGCTGGAGATCGGCGCGTCGGATCGTGACCGAACCGGCGTCGCTGACATCAATGCCCCACACCAAGGCCATCGTCTGGACGATCACGGTGAGAGAGCGATGATCCCGCTCGTGTTCCAAAGTCGGGCTCATGATCTCCAGGACTCCACGATCGTAGATGAAGCGTGGCGACGCCACATCGCCGACATCGGCGAGGAGTGATTCGTAGGTGTCCCAACTGACCCCGGTCAACGTGACCAGGGCCTCGGGCGCGTAGCCCGTCACCGCGCTGGTGTCCACGGGCTCATCGCGTGCCGGCTTGCCCGGGTTCGTGCTCGTCATGGTGGATGGCGTGGTCGTGGCCGTCACGGTGTCGCCTCCTCCCCGTCATCGGTGGGGTACTCGTGGCCCTCATTCCGGTGTCATCGTCTCATGGCACCATGAGACCTGCCAGAACGTGCGATGCCGCCTCATCGGGCCGACCGCAGTGTTCAGACGGCACACCAACTCCGTCCGGCATTCAGGTGATGGTCGCCTCCACGAGACGCGGAGTTCACCTGCTAGTCGGGTCAGCCTGGGTGCCGCTCTCTCCCCGCTCGCCGCCGGGGTCCGAGTGGGGATAATTTCCCGCCCAGGCTCTGATGGCGCGGAGCCATTGGGGTCTCGTCATCATCCGGCCGTCGACGAGAAACCGCGTCACGATCTCGTCCGTGAGCGACGGGAAGGCCACACTGGCCGGGACGGTCACGTAATCGTTTTCCTGGAGTGAGAAGATCGCGACTCGATCGGGGATGACCCGCCAGACCTCAGGAATCCCCATCGCTGCGAAGAGTGGCAGTTTGGGGATCGCCGAGGTGGTGACCTCCATCTCGATCAGGAGGTCAGGGGGTGGGTCGACCTCCTGGTCGCGATCGTCCTGGGCG
>JACCVE010000155.1 GCA_013698285.1 Chloroflexia bacterium
GGATCGACCAGGCGTACCCGGCGTGGCCTAGCGCCTCCGACCAGGAGAAGGAGTGATCGCTTATCGTGGCGAAGTCGAAGCCAGCGGCTTCCGACGCCTGGAGATCGCGGACGAGTTGGTCCGGGTGACTCTGCTCGAACGTCATGGTGTAGAAGGCGGTCGCCGTGGGCTCCTTTCGAGCGTCGGTGCCGGGACGAATGCCCAGCGTCGGGCGTGGACGTGATGCGGCAACGATCCCAGCTATCGCGACCCGTGGCGGCCTTGGTTCCCGGCCGTGCCCGCCCGCCATGCGTCAGGCGCGTGCTAGGATCACGGCCGTTATGTGATCGCGCGTTAACAGGCCGGGGACACCGCCGGTCGGAGACCACGGATGCCACGCTCGCGGCTGATCTTGGCGGTCTACCTGCCGACCGTCCTGCTCGCCTTCGGGCAGGGGATGCTGCTCGCGACGCTACCGCTCTATGCCGACGGCTTCGACGTCTCCTACACCTGGGTCAGCATCGCGGTCTCCGCCGCCGCGCTCGGGACCCTCCTGACCGATGTCCCGGCCGGGGCCCTGCTCCACGCGATCGGCCTGCGCCGGGCGATGGTCGGCGGCACCAGCCTGGTGGTGATCGGGACCGTCGCCTGCATCGCGGTCGATTCGCTCGCCTGGTTCATCGCGATGCGGATCCTGGCCGGGATCGGCACCGCCCTCTGGGGTCTCTCCCGCCACGCCTTCATCGCCGAGGCGGTGCCGGCCGCCAGCAGGGGCCAGGCCATCTCCATGTTCGGTGGGATAAACCGGGTCGGCGTGCTGGGAGGTCCGGCGATCGGCGGGTTGATCGGCGGGGTGTTCGGCCTCCAGGTCCCGTTCTTGGTCTCGGGCGTCCTCGCGGCGGCAGCCCTCGGCGTCGCCCTCCGGTGGATTCCCGCGATCGACGAGTCGCGTCCCCGGTCGGCGCACCGGGACCGGTGGTCACTGGTCGGGACCTTGGCCCGGACGCACCGCCGGGACCTGGCGGCGGCGGCGATCGCCCAGACCTTCGCCCAGATGATCCGGCAGGGGCGGCACTTCATCATCCCCCTGTACGGGGTTGAACGGGTCGGTCTCGACGCGGCACAGATCGGGCTCATCATGACCGTGGCGGCGATCCTCGACGCCTCGATGTTCTTCCCGGCTGGGATCCTGATGGACCGGTTCGGTCGCAAGGTCGCCGCCGTGCCCAGTTTCGCCGTGATGGCCGTGGGGGTGAGTTTGATCCCGTTCACGGACTCCTTCGCCTCGCTGCTCGGAGCGGCGGTGGTGATCGGATTCGGCAACGGCCTCGGTTCGGGGACGATGATGACGCTCGGTGCCGACCTCGCACCCCGTGGGGCGACGGGAGAGTTCCTCGGCGTCTGGCGCCTGATCGGCGATGTCGGCCAGGTGGGAGGGCCGATCGTGGTCGGCACGATGGCCGGCGTGATTGGATTGGGCCGGAGCGCGTTCGTGCTCGCCGCGGTCGGCGTCGCGGCGACGTTCACCCTGGCTTTCCTGGTCCGCGAGACGCGGCAATCCCCGATCGACGAGACCGGATAGGATAGCGTCCACGACCCGGAGTCCCGGGCCACTCGTTCGCCATCCGTGCCCGGCAAGGAGTCCACCGTGCCCGTCGTCTTCGCCGCGATCGCCCCCCACGGCTTCCCGATCATCCCCGACCTGAGTGACGACGCCGAGGGGGGATTGGCGACCAGGGCGGCGATGCAGGAATTGGGCAGGCGGTGCCGCTCCGCGGCGCCCGACGTGATCGTCATCGCCGGGCCGCACGGCGTCCGGGTCGATGGCGCCATCTGCCTGGCGGATGTCGCCAGGGGCGCGGGCACCTTGCGCTGGCAGGACCGCAAGGTCGAGATGAACGTCCCAGTCGATGCGGAGATGACCGACGCGGTCGCCGACGCCGCACGGGCCCGGGGCGTCCCGGTCGCCATGGCGGGTTACGCGGGAAACCGGCGGAACCAGAGCGTGCTGCCGATCGATTGGGGCGTGATCACCCCGCTCTGGTTCCTGGGGCACGATCGGAACATGGTCGGCCACGGCGAGGTCCTCGCCCCGGCACCGGCCGAGGATAAAGGGCCGCCGGTGGTCATCGTCACGCCCTCGCGTTCCCTGCCCCGGGAGTCGATGGTCACCTTCGGTCGGGCCGTCGCGGATGCCGCCGCGGGTGACCGCCGGGTCGCCTTCGTCGCGTCTTGCGACTGGGCTCACACCCACGCCGAGGACGGGCCCTACGGGTTTCACCCGGCGGCGGGGGAGGTCGACGCGTTGGTGGTCGACGCCATCCGGGACAACGAGCCGGGACGGCTGGCGTCCTTGACGGAGCGGCAGGTCCAGGACGCCGCGATCGATGGCCTCTGGCAAACGTTGATGCTGGCCGGGTTGATGGAGTGCGTGCCGATGCGGGTGGATCTCCTCTCCTACGAGGCCCCGCGATACTACGGCATGCTGGTCGCCGCCTACGAACCGGTCTGACGTTTTGGGACGGGCCAGATGATACTGACCACGGGCTCCCGGATAGACTTGGGGTCTGCGACGATACCGGAGTGGTCGCCGTGGCGGACAATTGGAGACATGACCGTGGCGCTCTCCCCCGGGTATCGTCTCACCATCAAGGAAATGGCGCCGGACGAACGCCCCCGGGAGCGGCTGTTGCTGCGCGGGGCGACCGGCATGTCCAGCGGCGACCTGCTCGCGATCCTGCTCAACACGGGTCTGCCGGGCGAACCGGCCACCATGCTCGCCCAGCGAGTCCTGCGCGACCACGGCGGCCTGGCGGGACTAGCAAAGCTCGACGTGGTCGAACTCGCGACGATCCGGGGCATCGGCACCGCCAAGGCGACCCGGATCAAGGCCGCCCTCGAACTCGCCAATCGCCTGCGGGTCCTGACGCCCGACGAGCGGCCGAGGGTGACGAGTCCGGACGATGTCATCTCGATGCTCGGCGCCGAGATGGCGGCCCTGGAACAGGAAGAATTGCGGGTCGTCCTGCTCGACACCAAGCACCATATCCTGGCGTTCAGGACGGTGTACCGGGGGACGGCCAACCAGGCTCACGTCCGGGTCGCGGAAGTCTTTCGTGACGCGATCCGGCATGGGGCCGTGGCGATCATCGTGGTTCACAATCACCCTTCTGGCGACCCGACGCCATCGGCGGCCGACGTGGCCCTGACCGCGGAATTAGCCCGGGCGGGGACGCTGCTGGAGGTCGAGGTGATCGACCACCTGGTGATCGGCCAGGGGCGACACGCGTCACTGCGCCGGTTGGGCCTCGGCTTCCCGCCGCGTGGGGGAGGGTAACGAACGGTGGAGACGGTACAGCGACGGGGATTCGGGGTCGCGGGTGCCCTTGATCACGCGATCATCGAAGCGCTGGCGCCAGAGGCCGAATCGCTCGGCTACACCTCGTTTTGGCTGAACCACACCCCGGACGGCGACGGTCTAGCGGGCCTCGCCAGGGTCGCGGCGCGGACGACCACGATCCGGCTCGGCGTCGGGGTGATCCCCGTCGATCGGGTCCCGCCGGCGGATATCGCGCGCCGCGTGCGAGACCTCGGTCTCCCTCCCGGCCGCTTGATCCTCGGGATCGGCTCCGGCTCCAGCCCGGGTGGCCTGGCCCGTGTCCGGGAATCGGTTCGCCAACTGCGGGAAACGATCGACCCCGCGGTCGCCATCGTGGTCGGGGCGCTGGGACCGAGGATGAGCGCCTTGGGCGGTGAGCTGGGCGACGCCGTGCTGCTCAACTGGTTGGCACCGGAGGGCGCGCGGGTCGCGACCGGATGGGTGCGGGAGGGAGCCGCCCTGGCCGGCCGCCCGACCCCGTTCATCGCCGCCTACGTCCGCGTCGCCCTCGGAGACGCGGCCCGGCAACGCCTGCGCACGGAGAGCGACCGGTACGCCGCCTATCCCAGCTACGCCGCCCACTTCTCCCGGCTCGGGACGACAGCGTTTGCGACGACGGTCCCGGCGAGGACACCGGCGGAGGTCTCTTCCGGGCTGGATCGCTACGCGGGCCTGTTCGACGGTCTCGATGTGCGGGCCATCACCGGGGAGGAGACCATCGGGGCCTACCGGGCGGTGCTCCGCGCCGCCGCGCCGGGTCAGGGCGAAGACGACCATGTCCTGGGATGAGCGACCGGCACGGCCGCTGACCCTGGCCGATCGCGTCCGGTACGGGCGGACCGTGCCAACCGGCGCACGCGTGCCGGGGGCTGGGTTCGCGTCCCGGACCGAAGCGATCACCTGGGCGGCGACGGTGGTCGCCGATCCCCGGGCGGTCTTCCTCGATACCGAGACGACTGGCCTCGGCCCGGACGCCGAGGTGGTCGACGTGGCGGTGATCGATGTCCTTGGCCGGGTGCTGCTGGACACGTTGGTCCGTCCCCATGGCCACATTCCGCCGGACGCCTCGCGAATCCACGGTATCTACGCGCGTCACGTCGCCGACGCCCCGTCGTGGGGAGAGGTGCAGCCCCGCCTCTGCGAAGCCCTGGCGGGGCGTAGAGTGGTGGTCTACAACGCCCCGTACGACTGGGGCGTGGTGACGGGCTGCGACGGGCGCTGGCGGTTGACCTCGCCATCACCGGGCTGGGCCTGCGCGATGCGGGCCTATGCCGCCTTCCGGGGCGAGCCAGGCCAGCGCGGCGGGCACCGCTGGCACAAGCTCGAACACGCCGTCGTGGACTGCGGTGGGCAGGTCGGCGGCCATCGCGCCCACGGCGACGCCCTCGCATGTCGCTGGGTCGTCCTGAGCATGGCTGCCGAGGGGTCCGACATCCCCTTCTGACACGGATTGGGACACGGTCAATGGAGACCGCTACAGATAGGGGTGCGGAAAGGGGCGGCCCCAGAGTCGACCCCTCGTCACGGTGTGCCGGAGGACGAGACCACGCGATCCCGTCCGCTGTTGCCCCATCGCGTCGGTGAACACCGTCTCGGTATCGTCCTGGCCGAAGACAGCGATGTCGCCCGGGGCCCCGACCCCGAGGGTGCCGAGCATCGGCTCCCGGTCAATGATCCCGGCCGGGCCACTGGTGGCGAGGCGAATCGCCTCGTCGAGCGGCATTCCCATCAGCAAGAACTTCGAGACCGTGGTCGGTAGGTCGAAGGTCGGGCCGTTGACGCAGCCAGAGTGCAGGTCGC
>JACCVE010000175.1 GCA_013698285.1 Chloroflexia bacterium
GTCTCGGCGTCGACGACGTGGCGCCCCGGATGAGCTTCTTCTTCGCCGCCCACTCGCGCCTCTTCGAAGAGGTCGCCAAGTTCCGCGCCGCCCGCCGAATGTGGGCGGGTCTCGTCCGGGAGCGCTACGCGCCGAACGATCCGCGATCGGAGATGGTCCGGTTCCACACCCAGACCGGCGGCGTCACCTTGACCGCGCAGCAGCCGCTCAACAACGTGGTCCGGGTCGCCTACCAATCCCTGGCCGCCGTGCTCGGCGGCACCCAGAGCCTGCACACCAACGGCTACGACGAGGCCCTGGCGATCCCCAGCGAGGACGCGGCCACACTGGCCCTGCGAACGCAACAGATCCTGGCCGAGGAGACGGGGGTGGCCGCCTCCGCCGACCCGCTGGCCGGGTCGTACCTGGTCGAAGCGCTGACCGACGAGGTGGAAGCCAAGGCGCTCGAACTCATCCGGGAGATCGACGCGGGCGGCGGCGCGGTCGAGGCGGTCGAGCGGGGCGAGATCCAGGCCGCCATCGCCGAGACGGCCTACCGGAAGGAATTGGCCCGGGAGCGCGGTCAGGACCGGATCGTCGGCGTCAACGTCTACCGGTCCGCGGACGGCGCGGCCGAGGCGCCGATGATCCTCCATCGCCTCGACGCCGATGCCGTCGAGCGCCAGGTGAGCCGGGTCAACGCCTCCCGGGCCAGCCAGGACACCCAAGCGGTCGGGACCGCGTTGGCGGAGGTGCGATCGGCCGCGACCGGGGACGCGAACCTGCTGCCGCCGATGCGGACGGCCCTGCTGGCCGGGGCGACCCTGGGCCAGGTCGTGGCCGTGCTGCGGGACGAGTTCGGGCAATACCGGCCCGGCTAGCGATGGTGTCGCCGGCGGCGGATGACCCGGGGGAGTAGGGGAGAGGCAAACGGGTGGATGAGGCGAGCCAGGCGACGGCAGTTCCGGTCGACGAACGTCCCAGCACCGGGGTGCCAGTCGCTGGCGTGAGCGACGACGCACCGTCCGGCGAGACGGCGGGTGAGCCAGCCTCGCCGGGCGCCGGTGAACGGACCAAGGCGACCCGGTTCGCGGCGACGCGGGCCGAGTTGGAGACCCAGCATGCGGCAGCCGCCGAGCGCCAGGCCACCCGGGGCAAGCGCGGTGCCCGCGAGCGCGTCCTGGCCCTCCTCGACCCCGGCACCTTCCAGGAACTGGACCCTCTCGTCCGCCACCGCGCCACCGGGCAGGGCATGGAGAGGTCGCGGCCGCTCGGCGACGGCGTGGTGACCGGGTTCGGGGAGATCGACGGCCGCAAGGTGGCCGTCTTCTCGCAGGACTTTACCGTCTTCGGCGGCTCGCTCGGCGAGGCCTACGCCGAGAAGATGGTCAAGCTGATGGACCTGGCCGAGCGCTACGGCTGCCCGGTGGTCGGCATCAACGACTCGGCCGGGGCTCGCATCCAGGAAGGCGTCGAGGGGCTGGCGGGGTACGGCGAGGTCTTCTTCCGCAACGTCCGGGCATCGGGGGTGATCCCCCAGATCTCGCTGATCGCCGGACCCTGTGCCGGGGGTGCCGTCTATTCCCCGGCGATGACCGATGTCGTGGTGATGGTCGAGAAGACCAGCCAGATGTTCATCACCGGCCCGGACGTGATCAAGACCGTCACCGGCGAAGAGATCTCCCAGGAGGAATTGGGCGGCGCCGACGCCCACCACCGCATAAGCGGCGTCGCCCACCTCGTCGCCCCGGACGAGGACGCCGCCCTCGACCAGGTCCGCGACCTCCTCTCGTTCCTGCCCTCGAACAACCTGGACGACCCGCCCCACGTCTCGCCCGAGGACGACCCCGGCCGTGAATCGCCCGAACTGGACGACCTGGTGCCGGAGGTCAGCACCCGGCCCTACGACATGCACGAGGTGTTGGCCGCGATCCTCGACGACGGCGATTTCTTCGAGTTGCAGGCCGGCCACGCCGCGAACCTCCTGTCTGGCTTCGGTCGCCTCGACGGTCACGTCGTCGGGGTAGTGGCGAACCAGCCCATGGTCCTCGCGGGCACCCTCGACATCGAGGCCAGCACCAAGGGCGCCCGCTTCGTCCGCCTCTGCGACGCCTTCAACATCCCGCTGCTGACCTTCGTCGATGTGCCCGGCTTCCTGCCCGGCATCGAGCAGGAGCACCGGGGCATCATCCGCCACGGTTCCAAGCTGCTCTACGCCTACGCCGAGGCGACCGTCCCCAAACTGACCGTGATCACCCGCAAGGCCTACGGCGGCGCCTACGTGGTGATGTGTTCCAAGCACATCGGGGCCGACCTAAACCTGGCCTGGCCCACGGCTGAGATCGCGGTGATGGGCCCGGAGGCGGCGGTCGGCCTAATCTTCCGGCGGGAGATCGCCGCCGCCGAGGACCCGGAGAGTCACCGCCGGGAACTGATCGCCGGCTACGAAGAATCGTTCGCCAGTCCCTACCAGGCCGCCACCCGTGGCTACATCGACGACGTGATCCTGCCCAGCACCACCCGCCCGACCCTGATCCGGGCCCTGTCTCTGGCCCGCTCCAAGCGCGTCGCCACCCCGGCCCGCAAGCACGGCAACATCCCGCTGTGATGACCAGCGATGGGGAGCGGGGAGCCAACGAGCCGGCATGGCGAATCGAGATCACGCCCGAACCGACCCCTGACGAGCAGGACGCGATCGTTGCGGCGTTGGTCGTGCTGGGGCTGTCGCCGGTGGTGGTACCCGCGGCGAAGAGCGCGGTGCCGTCGCGATGGTCGATGGCCGGTCGCCGGGCGGCGCATGATGGCCTCTCCCCGACGACCCGTCACGGGTTTCCCGAACGGTTGTAGGGGCGCTGCTTGCCGCGCCATTCAATGGTACGTACGTGCCGTATCGGAACGAATGCCAGGCTGGAGGGCGCAGCAAGCGGCGCCCCTGGCGGGCGGCCATGATCCGGTCGTCATCGGACAACGGTCGCCGTCTCCCCCGACAAACGTTACCCTCGCCGGAACGGGAACTCTCCCGCCCGGGCCAGCCGCAGCAGGTCGGCCTCGGCGGCGAGGATGTGGGCATGGGTGCCGGGATCGGAGCATTCTAGGCCGGATTCGGCCAGTTCGTCGTGGTCTCGGACGACGATGGTGCGGTCGGGAAGGACGACGAGGTCCAGGTAGAGGTCGTGCCAGACTAACGTCGGCGGATCGGTCGCCGGGTCCAGGGTCGCTGGGTGGGCGACGTTGGCGTACCACCCCCGGAGGGTGCCGTCCGGGGCGTGGACGGCGAAGGCGTTGTACCGGGCAACGGGCGAGAAGTACTCGATCATCGTGTCCCCGGGCAGAAAATCCAGCCCGTCGAGGTGGACGGCTCGATTGACCCAGCGGGCCTCGACTGCTAACCAGCCAGGCGGGGTCACATCGGCCACCACCAGGCCGGGATACCGGGTCACCTCCGCGCCGTCCGGTGCCCACTTCACGACGGTCAACGGCTGGCCGGGCGGCAGGTCGGGCCAGGGGGAGACGGCTCCCCCGAACGGTGACGCTGCCGTGGGCGACGAGGGGACCGGCGACACTCTAGTGGCCGCCCGGCCGGCCGCCGATCATCGCCTGGATCTCCCGGGTCCTGGTCGCCAGCACATCCGGCGTCTCGGCCTCAACGTTGAGTCGCAAGAGCGGTTGGGTGTTCGAGGAGCGGAGGTTGAACCACCAGTCGGGGAATCCGACGGTCAGGCCGTCCAAGTGGTCGACCGTGGCGCCCGCGGCGGCGAAGTGGGCCTCGACGGCGGCAGAGACGGCGGCCGGGTCCTCGACCTCCGTGTTGATCTCGCCGGAGCGGACCCGGGTGTCGAGTGGGCGCAGGACCGCCGACAGGGGTTGGTCGGCCTCCGAGATGAGTTCGAGCACGGTCAGCAGGGCCAGCAGGCCCGAGTCGGCGTACCAGTTCTCGCGGAAGTAGAAGTGTCCCGAGTGCTCGCCGCCGAAGACAGCGTCCTCCTGCCGCATGGTGGCCTTGATGTAGGAGTGACCGACTCGCGAGCGGATCGGCCGCCCCCCGTTGCGCTCGATCGTCTCGGGCACCGAGCGGGAGCAGATCAGGTTGTAGACCACGGCCGCGCCGGGGTTGCGCCGCAGGATCATCACGCTGACCATCGCTGTCGTCATGTCGCCGCCGATGAACTGGCCCCGCTCGTCGATCAGGAACATCCGGTCGGCGTCGCCGTCGAAGGCCACCCCCAGGTCGCAGTTCTGCTCGATCACGGTCCGTTGCAGGTCCTTGATGTTCTCGGGCTCGATCGGGTTAGCCTCGTGGTTCGGGAAGCTGCCATCCAAGTCGAAGTAGAGGGGGATTACCTCGCACGGCAACGCTGTGAAGACACGGGGCACGGTCGCCCCAGCCATCCCGTTGCCAGCGTCGATGGCGATCTTCAGCGGTTTGATGGCGGCGGTGTCGACTTGGCCGAGCACGAAGGCGGCATAGTCGTCCAGGACATCGCGCTGCGTGAGGTCGCCCCTGCCGTCCGGTTCGGTGAAGTGGTCGGCGATGACCGCGTCGCGGATGTCGTCGAGACCGTCGTCAAGGGAGAGGGCGCGGGCCTCCTGGCGGCAGATCTTGAACCCGTTGTCGCCGGCGGGGTTGTGGGAGGCGGTGATCATCACCCCGGCCGGGTAACCGAAGCGTCCGACGGCGAAGTAGAGGGCGTCGGTCGAGACCAGGCCGAGGTCGACCGCGTCGGCCCCCTGGTCGCGGATGCCGTCGATCAGCGCGCCCGCGAGGGCCGGACCCGACAGGCGCATGTCGCGGCCGACGGCAACGACCTCGGGCTTCATCGTCGTGACCAGAGCGCGGCCGATCCGGTAGGCGACCTCGGGCGTCAACTGGTCCGGCACGGTACCCCGGACGTCATAGGCCTTGAATAGGCTCGCCACCGTCGCGTCGTCCGGGCCGCTTGCCCCGTTGCCGTCAGCCATGCCGCTCGACTCCTGTCCAGTCTGACCGCCGGTGTCCGGCGCGATCATGGCACGGCCCGCCTACGTCGGGCAAGGGGGTACCCGCAGCCGTGGGCGGGGCTCTCCGGCGATGGGACATGGCGCGGGTCGGTCGCGTCGGGGGGCGCGGGCGGGCCGATCCTGGTGCCGCGTGTCGCGGCGACGCGGGGTCACCCCGACCGGCAAGTACACTTCCCGCCGACAGGACCGGCCGCCCGATGCGGCGACGAGACATCCCGTATCCCGTCCCGGCGCACCGGAGCGCGGAGCGATCGGGACCAGGAGGAGCATTCGACCCGTGGGAGCCGCGACCTCGATGACTGACGCCACCGCCACCGCCGCCCCGACCTTGACCATCCCCGGCGACGCCGCCGTCGATCTCCATCTCCACACCCACGCCAGCGACGGGGCCTGGACGCCGGAGGGTCTTGTCGCCCACCTCGTCGAAAAGGGGTTTCGGGTCGTCTGCGTCTGCGACCACGACACGCAGTGGTCGGTTCCCGAGGTCACCCGGCTGGGCGCTGAGCGCGGCCTGCACGTCGTCCCCGGCGTCGAGGTCACCACCAGGTGGTCGGGCCGGCAATGGCACCTGCTCGTCTACGGCATCGCTCCCGACCGGACCGACGCGTCGGCCGCGCAATTCCAGGCGGTGCTGGCCGAGACGGACGCCGAGTTGCGACGGCTGGCGGCCGACGCGCGGGACCGCTACGAGGCGGCCGGCAAGGACCTCCCCGGCCTGGCCGACCTGCACGCCGACCGGCCGATGTGGCCCTACCACGTCTTGATGGCCGCGATCGGGGCCGGGCACGTCAAGGACCTCAAGGAGGCGGCCGAGACCCTGGTCTCGCTCGGGGGCGGGTTCAGCGCCGACCAGCCGTTGGAACAGGTGGTCGAGGCGGCCCACCTGGCGGGCGGGGTCTGCGTCGTCGCCCACCCGGGCCGGAGCGATTCGGTCGGGGTGATGACGGCGGCCGACCTGGACCGGATGCTGGAGACG
Organism: Chloroflexia bacterium; assembly: GCA_013698285.1. Taxonomy (GTDB): domain Bacteria; phylum Chloroflexota; class Chloroflexia; order Thermomicrobiales; family UBA6265; genus JACCVE01. The sequence goes on from JACCVE010000175.1 coordinate 5,954, forward strand.
ATCCCCCTCGACGGCTTGGAGGGGCACTACCGCTCCTATACCGACGAGCAGACTGCCCTCTACCGGGGCCTGGCCGCCGACAGGGGGATGCTGGTCTCCTGCGGGTCCGATTCTCACGCCCCAGGCAAGCCGGTCGATCCCCGGCCGTGGCAGGCCCGCTGGTGTGCCGACTTGCTGGGCCGGCTCGGTGTCATGGTCGAACCGGACGATCCCGGCGGCTGGGCC
>JACCVE010000189.1 GCA_013698285.1 Chloroflexia bacterium
CGATAGGGTGACAGGCTTGTGGGCGATGAGTCTGGCATCGGCCAGCATCAGGTCGGCGAGTGCCCCGCCGAGCCCCGTGACGCCCCCGGCGCAGCCGTAGACCTCGTCCCCGGCGGCGAACCGGCTCACGCCCGTTCCGACCGCCTCGATCGTCCCTGCGACATCGCCGTGCAGGATCGCCGGAAGCGCCGGGGAGATGGCCGCCAAGACGCCGCTCCGGATCTTGGTATCGACGGGGTTGACACTCGTCGCGGCGACCCGGATCAGGACGTGGCCGGGGGTGACCTCCGGCTCGGGGAGGTCGGCACTCGTGAAGACGTCAGGACCACCGAATCGCTCGATCACCTGGGCTCGCATGCGTCTCCCCTATCCTCATCTGGTCGCGTTGGGCAGATCCGTCACGATCATCCTGGGCCCTTTGCTGACGCCCGGGGCACTGTCACGGTGCATCGGTGGACGCCCACCGAGCGCGGGGCACCGATGGTCAGTCCATGCGACTCAGCGATGCCGGGTCCCATCCTGGCCACAGGGCCGTGGCGTCGACGGTGAGGCGGCCGTCAGTGTGCAGGACGATCGGGGCGGGGTTCGACAGTCCGCCGAGGAAGCGACCCTCCTCATCGCGACTGCGCCAGGCCAGGAAGACGAGGTCACCGGCAGGGTCCTCGACGACCCGGCCAGCGTAGAAGGTACCGGGCGCGTCCCCGACGAGGGGGGCCTCGCTGATCAGCCGGTAGGGGCCAGGTAACTCGTCTGCGACCAGATAGTGGGTGCCCACCCAGGCGGCATGGTCCGGAACGCGCTCCGCGCGCTGGGAGGAATGAAGGTTGGTGCAGAAGAACAGGTACCACCGCTCGCCGATTCGGACCGGCTGGGGCACTTCGAGGTGACCGAATTCGCCGGGCTCACTCGCCGGTGGGAGTTGCTCCCAGTGGAGCAGGTCGGTCGATCGGGCCAAGCCGACGACACCCCGCTCGTCGCTCGGGCCGTGGTTGGCCCGGGTGGTGAAGAACATATACCAGGCTTCCTCCGACGCCTCGTAGGTCACCCACGGGTCGCGGCACGCCTGGCCGTCCGGCCAGTTCACCGGGTCGGGTCGCTCGTAGAACCGCGCGTCGGCCACGATGATCGGGTTGCCGAGGTATCGATCCCAGGTGGACAGCGAGGGGTCGGTGGTGGTGGCGACCCCGATGCGCTGGGTCCGGTCCTGACGGCTCCGGCCGGTGTAGAAGAGGTACCAGGTGCCGCCGCGCTCAATGACGCAGCCGGTCCAGGTCGCCAGATCGTCCCAGTCCCCCTCCGGCCCGGTCGCGAACGCGGTTCCCCGCACCTCCCACGTGACCAGGTCATGGGAGACGGCGTGCCCGATCGTGGCCCGCTCGTGGCGCATCTCGGCGTCCGGCAGGCCGCGCGGTGCTTGCAGGTAGAAGAGGTGGTAGGGATCTCGTGAACCGGATCGGCGAGGAGCCAGCCAAAAATCCCAGAGCAGCATGTCCTCGGGAACGTAGACCATGGAGACCTCTCGTGGAACATCGTGCGGCGAGTCTGGCCAGTGTCAGGCAGGTGGAAGTGTCACTCCTCGAACAGGGTGGCCACTGCCAGGGAGAAGCCGGGGACGACCTCTCCAAAGGACAGTTCGTCACCGAACCCGAGGACTCGGGTGGTCCGATCTCGCGACCAGATCACGATCTCCTCCCGCTCCGGGTACACGACGACGGCGAGTCGGACACCCTGGTCCAGGTACGCGTTCGCCTTGGCGTGGATGGTTCGCGAGGTCTCCGAGGGCGAGACCACTTCGATCACGAGGTCGGGAACGACGCGGATCAGGCCGAGCCGTTCGTCTTTCGGCGGGATCCGATCCGCCCGGACGAAGGCAATGTCGGGGATGAGCAGGAGGGGCCGCTCGGTCGGGAAGACGAACGTGCCCTCTGGTCCGGCGAGGCCCAACTTTCCCCGCCGTACGTACCCACCCAATTCCTCGACCAATCGGCTGACCAGTGCCATATGTTGGAAGTTCGGCGCCACACTGATCAGTTCTCCCCACAATAGCTCGCGTTTCTGCCCGTTCTCCGGCAAAGCCTCGAATTCCTCGATGGTCATCAGCCGAGGATGAGAGGTGGTCGTCGCGCTCATGGCTTGGCTCCTTTCGACCCTCGTGACTCGCGACATGTGGTCCGGGCGCCCCGGTCAGCGGAAGAGGTGGGACAGCGCCAGTGTGAAGGCGGGGACGACATCGCCAACGTCCAGCACGTCGGCCTCCTCAAACGACCGGGTCGACCCGTCCGAGGGCCAGAGTGCGACCTCTTTCGATTCGGGGTAGACCAGCATGACCATCCCCACGCCGTGGTCAAGATAGGCGGCCACCTTCGTCCGGATCGACCGGGTCGTCTCCGACGGCGAGATGACTTCGACCACCAGGTCCGGAACGACGTGCGCGTAGCGTAGCGTCCGCTGCTCGGCGGCGGGCGTGGCGGCGGCCCGCACGAAGGCGATATCGGGCATAAGGACCGTTGGTGGGTCCGTCGGGATCTCGAAGGCCGTCTCGGTCACCACGTCACCGAGGCCGTGGGCCTCGACGAAGCGTCCCAACGAAATCACGATCCGGCTCTGGAGGAGCCCGTGAAGGTAGTTCGGCGACACGCTGATCAGCTCCCCCCGCAACAGTTCGTGTTTTTGGCCATGTTCCGGGAGGGATTCGTATTCCTCGACGGTCATCATGCGGGGGCGGTCGTGGTCGTGGCCATCGGTCGGCCTCCTGACAGCGCGTGGTCCGGGCAGGGGGGGGCTGGCCGGGGCGGCGAAGCCTCCTCCGCAGCCTACAACCCGGCATGGCGGATGTCAGACGTTCCCCGGATCAGTACCCGAGGCGCTTGTCGACCGTGTTGAGGAGGGGTTCGCCGCGGGAGAAGCGTTCGATGTTGTCGCGGAAAATCTCCACCACCCGTCGCTCCTTCGGGTCGGACGCCCCAGCGAGGTGGGGGGTGATGAGCAGGTTCGGCGCGTCGTAGAGCGGGCTGTCGGGCAGGAGTGGCTCCTGCTCGGTCACGTCCAGTGCGGCACCGGCGATCGTGCCGGCGCGGAGGGCCTCGACTAGGGCCGCCTCGTCGACCACGCCGCCCCGCGAGATGGCGATCAGGTAGGCCGTCGAGCGCATCATCGCCAGGGCGGCGGCGTCGATGAGGTGGCGACTCTCAGGAGTCAGCGGGGCGGCGATGACGACGACGTCGGAGCCGGCGAGCAGGGTGCCGAGCTGGCTCGGGGGGAGGACCTCATCGACGTAGGGGTCGCCGTCGACGGCCTGGGCATCGAGGGCGATCAGGTTCATCTCGAACGCCCCCGCGCGCTGGGCGATGGCCCGGCCGATGGCTCCGAAGCCGATGATCCCCATCGTCGAGTGCATGATCTCCCGGGCCGACCGGTAGAGGGGGGCGCGATCCCATCGCCGCTCCCGCTGCTGGTCCCAGCAGGCCGGGATCTCGCGGGTGAATGCCAGGAGGAGGCCGAAGACGTGCTCGGCGATGCTGGGGCCGTGGGCACCCCGGGTGTTGGTCAGGACGATGTCGCTCTCGACCAGCCTGGGCATCGAGGCGACGAACTCGACGCCGGCGCTCGGGGCTTGGATCCAGCGAAGGCGCGGCGCGGCGGCTAACAGCTCGTCGGTCGGTCGCCCGTAGTAGACATCGGCGTCGGCAACCATCGCCACGGCCTCGGCATGGTCCCGGGCGCGGACGATCTCCAGATCCGGCATGGTGCCGTCGAGGATGCCGAAGTGGGCCTCGCCCTCGGTGGCGAAGAGCACGATCTTCACGGGGTAGCGTCTCCTTCTTGGTCGTGGTCGTGGTCGTGGTCACGGGTCCCGTCGTCTGCCAAGCAGAAGCGTCTTCCCGGAGCCGCTTGGTCGGACCGGGATCAGTACCGGACGGTCGCGCCCTCGATCGCCGAGGTCGACTCGATCTCATCGTGCGCGGCGGCCTGCCAATCCAGCGTGGCCAGGTCGGCGGTGAGGCCGGCGAGGAGGTATTTCAGCTCGCTGGCCATGGCGCAGAACTGGAAGCCCTCGCCGATGCGCTGGGCGACCCCGGCGGCGTGGGAACAATGGATGCCGGGGGCGACACCGTGGCGGACGCAGGCTTCCCGGACGCGGGCGATCGCGCCGGAGAGGGCCGGGTCGTCACTTTCCAGCGGGACGCCGAGGCCGAGGCCCATCGAGGCGGCGAGGTCATTCGGGCCGATGAAGCAGGCATCGACGCCGGGAACGCTCAGGATCTCGTCGGCCGCCTCGACCCCGGCGATGTGCTCGATCTGGAGCACGAGGAGGATGTTCTCCCCGGCGGCCTCGTAGTATTCCTTGGCGGTCGTGGCGAAACTGAGGGCGTGGCGGCCGCCGCCGACGCTGCGGCTGCCCACGGTCGGGTAGCGGGTCGCGGCGACGGCCCGTTCGGCCTCCTCCCGGCTGTTGACCATCGGCACGACGATGCCCCAGGCCCCGGCGTCGAGGACCCGCTTGATGTTCTCGGCGCTGTTCCAAGGGACCCGGACTAGGGGGGCGACCCCACTGGCGGACATCGCCCGGAACATGTCGGACAGGGTCCGGATATCGACCGGGCTGTGCTCGGCGTCGACGGTCAGCCAGTCGAACCCCAGTCCGGCCACGTATTCCGCGGCCTCGGGGCTGGGGAGGGAGAGCCAGGTGCCGACCGATGGTTCTCCGGCCGCGAGGCGGCGCTTGACGTGGTTGGCGCGCATGATGGTGGACATCCTTCCGCTCGTGGGCCGTGGCGACGGTGGGAAGCGATTGTATGGCCATCCCCGGAATGACGAAAGGCGGCACTCCAGACGTGGTTTTCGCCGCCCCACCTCCGGGTCCCGGTCCGTGACCACGGCGGGCAGCAGGCAGCGGAACCCGGTGTTGACACCCTTCGGAGGTCAGGATAGTCTGCGACTATCCGCCGCGGGTGGCGGGGTCAGGCCTGGGGTGGGAGCGACGCGGCCCATCCGCCCCGGCGACGACGGGACACCGGCCGCATCGATCGACTGACGATGCGCCCCACCAGCGGGCGACCTCGATGGGGAGGCAAGGACGATGACCGACCAGCGGGTAGATGACCTCGTACGCGAGGCGACGCGGATGCGGTATTCCCGGCGCGGGATCATGAAGCGGGCCTCGGCCCTCGGGCTCTCCGCGGCGGCGGCGAACGCGGCCGTGATCCAGTCCGGCAAGGCGGCCCCGAAGCGTGGCCAGGCTCCATCCGTCCGCCAGAATCGGACGATCAGCATCCTGGCCGGAACCTATTTCGTGCCCGAGGCCCAAGAGTTCTTCGACCAGCAAGCCACGGAGTGGGGCACGCAGCTCGGTGTCACGGTCCAGACCGACTACATCAACTGGCCCGACATCCAAGCCCGGATCGCCGCCGCCGTCGAGGGCGGGTCGGGCCCCGACGTGATCGAGATGCGAGATGTCTGGCCGAACCTCTATTTCGAGAATATGGTCCCGGTCGATGACCTGGCGAACGCCGTCGGCGAGTCCTACGGCGGCTACTTCGACTGGGTGACCAGCTCGGTCGCGGTCGATGGCAAGTGGTTCAGCGTGCCGGTCGGGGCGTCGAGCGCCGCCTTCGCCTATCGGATGAGCTACTTCCAGGAGGCGGGCCTCGCTGACCCCAAGGTGTTCCCGGCGACGTGGGATGAGCTGTTCGCGATTGGCGCGAACCTCAAGGAGATGGGCAAGCCGCTCGGCCAGGCCCTTGGCCAAAGCACCGGCGACCCTCCCGGCTTCGCCTACGCCTACATGTGGGCCAACGGAGCCATGGAACGTGAGGAGGACGGCAAGACAATCGCCTTCAACACGCCCGAGTTCGTTGAGGGGATGCAGAAGTTCGTCGACGCCTGGCCGCTCGCCTTCGACGACACGGGGCTCGCCTGGGACGACAGCGCCAATAACCGCGCCTTCCTCTCCGACCAGATCGCGGCGACCATCAACGGCAGTAGCATCTATATCGAGGCCCAGAAGGCCAAAAGAGGCGCCTCCACGGCCGACTACGAGGTCGTGGTCGACCCGGCGGATATCTGGCACGCGACACTGCCGGCTGGTCCGAGCGGACCGTTCGTCCAGCTCGGGAGTTGGTCCTACGCCGCGATGACCTACTCCCCGGAGCAGGAGGCCGCGCTGGAGTTCATCACCTGGTGGACCGAGCGGGACCACTTCGTGCCATGGCTGGAGGCCCAGCAGGGTTACATTATCCCGATGGGCCCCGGTTTGACCGACCTCGAGGTGTTCACGGGAGACCCGGCCCTGGCGCCGTACGCGACGGTGGCCGAGATCGCCCGCAACAAGGGTTATGCCGGACCGGCCGACCAGAAGGCGGCGCAGGTCTCCTCGCTCTACATCATCACCAACACCTTCGCCGAAGCCATCCAGAGCGGCGATGCCCAGGCCGCGATCGAGAACGGCGCGGCCCAACTCCAGCGGATCTACGGCCGGTAACACCGGCCATCGCGACAGGAGATCGGCGGGCCGACGGGCGTCGTGCCGCGTGGGACTGACTCACGCGGCATCACGCCCGGGTCCGTATCGAGGTGGCTATGAGTGTTCTGCCAATCGAGGCACCAGCGCGGCCGGTCGAACGCGCAAAGCCGACCGGAATGGGTCGCATCTTGGACCGGGAGGCTCCGCTCGCCTACCTGTTGATGTTCCCTGGACTCTTCATCCTCGCACTCTTCATGGCCTATCCGTTCGGGCTCGGTGTCTATCTTTCGATGACCGATAAATATGTCGGGTTTGCGAACTACGACTTCATCGGTTTCGATAATTTTCGGTACCTCTTCCAGGACACGATCTTCCAACGGACCGTCCGCAACACCTTCGTCTACAGTTTCTTCACGGTTCCCTTCAAGCTGGTGCTGGGGATGGGCCTGGCCCTGGTTCTCAACAATCATTTCCATTTCAGCCGGTTCATGCGGGCCGGGTTACTCTTGCCGTGGATCGTGCCGACGGCCATCAGCAGCCTGGCCTGGCTGATGCTCTACGATTCCGTGCTCAGCCCCTTCTCGATCTTGTTCAAGAACTGGGGGTTGATTGACTCGAACATCAATTTCCTTGGTAGCCAGTACAACGCGATGGCCGCGCTCTGCCTGGCCAATGTCTGGCGCGGGGTACCGTTCTTCGCCGTTTCGATCCTCGCCGGTCTCCAGGCGGTGCCGCCCGACCTGCACGAGGCGGCGGCCCTGGATGGGGCCAGCGCCTGGCGCCGGTTCCGCGACGTGACCCTGCCGGTGATCCGGAACATCGTCTTGATCTCGACATTGTTCTCGGTGATCTGGACCTTCGCCGACTTCCAACTGGTCTACGTCCTGACCAAGGGCGGCCCGGCCAACTCGACCCACGTCTTCGGCACCTACGCCTACCAGTTGATGGGCTTCTCAGACCTCGGCACGGCGGCGGCGGTCTCGGTCTCGATGTTCCCGATCCTGGCGGTCTTCGCGGTGGTCTTGCTCCGCTACGTCCGGGCTGAGGACTAGCCGTTTCGAGGGCGGTCCGACCCACATGACAACTGGACGACGATTCTCACGGCGACCGCGACGCGCGACGCCGGGCACGCGAGGGACAGCATCATGGTCGGCAGTAACACCTTCCGCCTTCGTCTGCTCCAACTCTATCTTCCACTCGCCTTCTACGCCGTCTTCCTGCTCTTTCCCTTCGCCTGGATGCTGATCGTCTCGTTCAAGCCGGCCAATGACCTGCTCGACACCACGATCAACCCATTCCTTCTCTATGGATTCACTTTTGATCACTATCGCTATCTGTTCGAGGAAACGGACTTCCTGCGCTGGACTCTGAACACCTTCATCGTGACGGTCGGGGCGACGATCCTGTCGCTCGTCTGCAGCATCCTGATCGGCTACGCCCTGGGCCGGCTCCGGTTTCGTGGCGGCAATACGATGGGCGTGATCATCTTCCTGGCCTACCTCGTTCCACCGACACTGCTGTTCATCCCCCTGGCCCAGGTGGTGACCCGGTTCAACCTCTATGGAGAGTACTGGTCGCTGATCTTTACCTACCCGACGTTCCTGATCCCGTTCGCGGGCTGGCTGCTGATGGGCTATTTCCGGACCATCCCGATCGAGTTGGAGCAGGCGGCGATGGTCGATGGCGCGACCCGGCTGCGGGCGATGTGGACGATCATCATGCCCCTGGCGCTGCCCGGCATCCTCTCGGCGGGGATCTTCTGCTTCACCCTGGGCTGGAACGAGTTCCTCTACGCCCTGGTGTTCATGAGCACGGGGACGATGAAGACGATGCCGGTCGGGGTCGTCAGCGACCTGATCCGGGCTGATGTCCTCTTCTACGGCTCCTTGATGGCGGCCGGCATCCTCGGCTCGGTCCCCGTCGCGATCGCCTACTCGTTCTTCGTCGACCACTACATCTCCGGCCTGACCGCCGGGGCGACGAAGGGGTAGGGTGCCCCCGGTTCTCAACCAGGGAGTCCACGATGGCGACCACTTCTGCGATTCTGGCGCTACTCGTTGGCGCCGTGATCATCGCGGGCGGCGTCATCTGATCATGACGAGCCGGGCGATGGCGAGAGCGATCCCGGTGGTTTCCGGCACGATGATCCCGCTCCTCAGCTTGACAGCGGTCACCGTGGCCGGCACAGGCTGAGAACCGAACCGGTCCGTTTCGCTTCTCTGGATTGGCCCGGCCGATTCGACCCACCAACGGGCTCGCTATGCGGCCTCACGGCCACGCCTCACGGCAGTTCGATCGTCTCCACCACGGCCTCTGCCAGGGCAGCCTCGTCCGCGTAGGCGTCGGGGTCGAAGACCAGGTGCTGGATGACCAGGACGGTGTCGTTCTCGACCAGGGTCCGGCATTCGAGGTAGAGCAGGACACCATTGGTGCCGTCAAAGGTGCCGTCGCTGGCGGTGATCCGGTACAGGCTGAAGAAGCGCTCGGCGTTGCCGCCGGAGACGCGGCGGCCGTCCTCGCCCAGTTCCGGCTCGATTCGGGTCACGCCGGGCGCCCCCCGGATCGCATCGACCTCACCTTGGACGCAGGCGACGGCGTCACCGTCGTAGTCCTCGACCCCGGCGATGGACAGCGTGCCCGGCCCGTGACTCAGAGTGATGGCATCGGCCGAGCGGCCGTCCTCGACCCAGGTCTCTCCGTCCCAACTCAGGTCGAAGCCGTACGTCTCACTCGTGAACGTCGTCTCGTCGTCGGCCGGGGGCGTCTCGTCGTCCGCGGTAGGTGTCTCGTCGTCTTCTGGATCTGCCGTTTCGTCGTCTTCTGGAGTTGCGGTCGCATCGTCGTCCGTGGCCGGGGTCTCGTCCTCGCCACTGTCGTCCTCGGGCAGGACGATCGTTAGATCCTCCCGGGCCTCGGCCTCGTCAGGGTAGGCTTCCGCGTCGAGGACGAAGTGAATGACGATCAAGTTCGCCTCGTCTTCGATCAGGACGCGGCACTCGATGTAATAGATGAACGTGACATCGTCTTCATCGAACGTTCCCGTGTATTCGTTGGCGACGAAGGCCCGGTCATCCGCTTCGCCCTGGATCGGCTCGCCGTCCTCGTCGTCGAGAAGATCGACATCCGTGATCTCTAGATCCTGATCTCCGTCGGCCAGGAACTCGGTCACCTGGACGAGGCACTCTGTGACGTCTCCGTCGAACTCGGTCGTCGCCGACAACGAGATCGAACTGTCACCGGTCGATGACAACGTCACACGGTCGAAACCATCCTCAACGGAGGTTTGATCGACTTCCCAGACGTCCTCGTCCCAGGTGACCGAGTGGTCGAAGTTCGGGCTGGTGTAGGTCGTCCCGTCGACGCCCTCCAACTCGCTCGCGGTCTTGGTCGCTTCGTCCGTCGGCTCGTCGTCGGCGGGCTCCTCAGCCGGCTCGTCATCCTCATCGGCGGTCGGGATGCGGGGGCGCCGCCGCTCGGTGGTGTCCTCCGTATCCTCGTCATCCCCGTCGTCGGCCGTATCCAGCAGCGCGGATGGGTTCCCCCGGAAGGCCGCATCGCCGTCGATCTCGACGGTGCCGGTGGCGTCGAACGCGTCGGTGAGGTCCTCGGCCGGGACGCGCAGGTCGACGACGCGGAGCCATTCGCCCGCCTCGCCCTCGCTGATCTCGACATACTCGTGGACGGCCGAGCCGTCGTCGGCGTAGGCGAGGAGGGCGGCGGCGAAACCGTCGTCGTTGTCCGGGTCGAGGACGGCCTGGAGGTCCTCGTCACCCTCGGTCCGGTTGGCGACGATGGTCTCCAACCGCTCCTCGGGGAGCAGGTCGGTGACGATGCCGGCGACCACGAGCGGGAGGTCCGACTCCTCATCACGCAGGGTCAGGACATCGTCGCGGTCCGGCCGGGAGCGGGTGCCCGCCTCGTCGGCGACCCACGGGGTGTCCCAGGTAACGGTGTAGGCGAATTGCGGGCTGGTGTAGGTAGTCTCGTCGACCAGTCCATCGTCCGATTGGGCCGCGACGGGCCGGGCCGGGCCGGAGATCAGCGAGAGGAGCAAAGCCACCCCGATCGCCGAGCGAATGGAATGGAGTCGAGACGTGGGACGACGCATCGGCGGCCTCCTCGTGTGTGGGGCTGACGTTGGCGGGTACGCTCTGGAAGCGAAGGGGCCGCCCCTGCCTGGGGAGCGGAGCCCGGCAGCGACGTGGCGGTGATTCGACGTTCGCCGGGTGCATGGCAGGCAGCACGGGGCAATCCATTGGGGCGTGCCGGGGCTGCCCAGGTGGCACGCTACACCGCTTCCCGGGAATCAGCAAGCCGTGGAGGTAGCCCCGGAGCGGCCGTGCCGGGGTTTCGGCGTGGCCCGGGCGGGGGGGAAGCGGGTAGAATGGGGGATACGCGTCGCCCCAATCCCCAGTCTGCTCACTCGCCACGTGCCGCGGACACCGACCGGGTCGCGATCCGGCACCCGCGATGAGTCTTCATCCCGGGTCGAGCCTTGGGGTCCTCGCGGCGACGGTCTCCCGTCATGCCACGTTGCCCGGGCGCCCATGGCCCCGTTCGCGCTCCGTCGCCCCACCCGTTCACGGAAAGAAGTGTCCATGCCAGCCGGACCGTCCACCAAGAAGTCCACCGCCCGGGGCAGGTCGCCGGAAAGCACCCCGGCCGGGGCGACTCCCAGGGATGACGACCAGCGCCTGGCCGCCACCGGTGCCGAGGCGACCGCGGAGGTCCCGGCACGCGAGGACGAGCCGGTGGCGACGGTCCCGTCTGGGGCGGAGCCCGGGGTGGAACCCGAGGCGACGGCCGAGGCGAAGCCCAAGGCCAAGCGAAAGCCGCGGGGTCGGGCCCGGACGAAGCTTGGTCCCGAGATCTCGTTGCCGGTGCTGGTCGTCGACGAGACGGCCCTGCTGCCACACATGTCGATCCCGTTCCCGATCGAGGACGACGAGTCGGCGATGGTGATCGACCGGGCGATGCGCACCCCGTCCCGCCTGGTCCTGGTCCTGACCGAGCGGCCAGTCCCGCCGGTGAGCGCCGCCGGGGATGAGGGGGGGCCCGATCCGATCCGCGATGGCGAGTTCCGCGAGCTGGTGGCCGACGCGGTCGCCGAGACGCTGGCCGAGACGCTGGGGGTGACCCTCGACGCCGCCGACCGGGCCGAGGCCGAACTGGCCGACAGCGAGGACCCGGCCTGGACCCCAGACGAGGCCCAGCCAGTCGAGGAGTACGAGCTGGCCCCGGTCGGGGTGATCGCCGAGGTCGGGCAGCGGATCGCCCGACCGGGCGGCGGCCATGCCCACGTGATCCTGCAGGGGCAGGCCCGGGGCGTGGTGACCAAGATCCTGCAGGAGCAGCCCTACGTCGCGGCCCGGGTCCGGCGTCAGGATGACCCGGTCGATGCCGGGACGGAGGGCGAGGCCGCGATGAGCGCGGTCCTCGAACAGGTCGAGACCTACATCAGCATGCTCCCCAACGTGCCCGAGGAAGTGCTGACGATGATCCGGGGTGTCGACGAGCCGGGCTGGCTCGCCGACCTGATCGCCTTCTCGCCGGAGTTCTCCTCCGAGCAGCGCCAGGAGCTGTTGGAGATCCTGGACCCGGTCAAGCGCCTCCGGCGCCTGAGCGTGATCGTCCAGAAGCGCCTCAATGTGCTGAACCTGCGCCGCCAGATCCAGCACGAGGCCCAGGCGGGGATGGACAAGCAGCAGAGAGAGTACTTCCTCCGTGAGCAGATGCGGGCCATCCAGAAGGAACTCGGCGACGGCAGCGCCGAGGAGACCCTGGCCAACGAGCTACGGCAGAAGATCGAGGCCGCCGGGATGCCTGACCTGGTCAAGGAGAAGGCCCTGATCCAGGTCGAGCGGCTGGAGCAGCAGCACCCGTTCTCGCCGGAGATCGGCGTGATCCGGTCGTACCTGGAGTGGCTGACCGAGCTGCCCTGGGCGATCGAGACGGCTGACCGGCTTGACCTAAACGAGGCCGCCGCGATCCTGGACCGGGACCACCACGGCCTGGAGAAGGTCAAGGAGCGGATCATCGAGTACATCGCCGTCCGCAAGCTGGCCGGGGACAAGCTGCGGGCGCCGATCATCTGCTTCGTTGGCCCTCCGGGCGTGGGCAAGACCAGTCTCGGGCGCTCGATCGCCGAGGCGATTGGCCGCAACTACGTCCGGATGTCGCTCGGTGGCGTCCGCGACGAGGCCGAGATCCGCGGCCACCGACGAACCTACGTCGGAGCGATGCCGGGCCGGGTGGTGAAGTCGCTGCGCGACGCCAAGAGCCGCAACCCGGTGATGGTGCTGGACGAGATCGACAAGATCGGCACCGACGCCTTCCGGGGCGACCCGGCCTCGGCCCTGCTCGAGGTCCTCGACCCCGAGCAGAACAATGCCTTCTCCGACCATTACCTGGAGGTGCCGTTCGACCTGTCGAAGGTGATCTTCATCACCACCGCCAACATGCTGGAGCCGATCCCACCCGCGCTGCGGGACCGGATGGAGGTGATCGAGGTCTCGGGCTACACGGAGATCGAGAAGCTGGCGATCGCCCGTGACTTCCTCCTGCCCAAGTCGCTCGACTCGCACGGCCTCACGCCCGAACAATTGACCGTGACCGACGCCGCCCTGCGGACCGTCATCCGGGAGTACACCAGCGAGTCGGGGGTCCGGAACCTGGAGCGGGAACTGGGGGCGCTGGCCCGCAAGGCTGCCCGCCAGTTCGCCGGTGATGACCCGCCGGAGAGCAAGACGATCGACGCGGTCGACCTGGTCACCTACCTCGGGGTGCCGCGCTACGAGTTCGGCCTGGCCGAGGAGCGGGACGAGGTCGG